>NZ_JBEXPJ010000072.1:0-40111 GCF_040611995.1 Lentzea sp. NPDC006480 | reverse complement strand
TGGTGCTGAGGGGTCAGTGCATGCGTGTCACGATTCTCGCCGCCGTTCTCGCGGTGGCCGCCACGGCCTGCGGGACCTGGATCTCGGCGCCGGTCTCCAGCGTGGCGGGCTTGGTGCCGCCGGTGGAGCGGTCGCCCTGCAGGCCCGGGTCGGTGTGCTGGATCACGAGCTCGACCGACGTCGGGAGCTCGATGAACAGCGGGACGCCCTCGTGCGTGGCGACCATCGCTTCCTGGTTCTCCAGCATGTAGTTGGCGGCGTCACCGACGGTCTCGGACGGAACCGGGATCTGGTCGTAGGTGTCACCGTCCATGAAGATGAAGTCGGTGCCTTCCTTGTACAGGTAGGTCATGCCGCGCTTGTCCACGGTGGCGGTCTCGACCTTGGTGCCCGCGTTGAAGGTCTTGTCGACGACCTTCCCGGTCAGCACGTGCTTGAGGGTCGTGCGCACGAAGGCGCCACCCTTGCCGGGCTTGACGTGCTGGAACGCGGTGACGGTCCAGAGCTGGCCGTCGAGGTTCAGCACCAGGCCGTTCTTCAGGTCGTTCGTGGTGGCCACGGTGGGATTTCTCCTGTGTAGGACGGGGGTGTCAGACGACCACGAGTTCTTTCGTGGTCAGGGTGAGGAGCTCCGGCCCGCTCTCACGGACCACGAGGGTGTCCTCGATGCGGACCCCGCCCCGCCCCGACAAGTAGACGCCGGGCTCGACGGTGACCGCCATACCGGCCGAAAGTGTACCGTCACCCGCCTTCGACAACGCCGGTGCCTCGTGGATCTCCAGCCCGACGCCGTGACCGAGGCCGTGCAGGAACTCACCCCCGTGCCCGGCCTTCTCGATCACCTCGCGCGACGCCAGGTCGACGTCGCTCACCTTGACGCCCGGCTTGAGCGCGTTGCGTCCCGCTTGTTGTGACCGTGCGACCAGGTCGTACAGCTCGCGCTGCCAGTCGGCGGGCTTGCCCAGGACGAGCGTGCGGGTCATGTCCGAGTGGTAGCCGTCGACCAGGGCGCCGAAGTCGAGCTTGATGAAGTCGCCCTGGTGCAGCGTGGCGTCCGTGGGCGCGTGGTGCGGCACCGCCGAGTTCGCGCCGAACGCGACGATCGACGGGAAGGAGGGCCCCTCCGCGCCGTGGTCGAGCATGCGGCTCTCCAGCTCGCGCGCGACCTCGCGTTCGGTGCGGCCCGCGCGCAGCCCGCCGTGGCCGATCAACGCCGCCAGCGCCCGGTCGGCCGCCGCGCACGCCATCCGCAGGGCCTCGATCTCGATCTCGTCCTTGACCAGCCGGAGCTTCTCGACCAGGCCACTGGCTTTGGTCAGCTCGGCCTTCTCGGCGGTGCTCTTCAGCGCTTCGAGGCCGTCGACCGTCACGTGGTGGCTCTCGAAGCCGAGCCTGCCCTTGGCCTTCTTCGCGAGCGCCACGTCGCACGGCCGGTCGATCAGCCGTTCCAGGTCCGGCACCTGCTTGGCCGACTGGGTGAGATACCGGCCGTCCGTGCAGAAGACCGTCTTGTCGTCACTCACCGCGTCGACGAGCACAGCTCCATTCGATCCGGTGAATCCCGTGAGGTACCGGACGTTCAGGAGGTTCGTGACGAGCAGCGCGTCCAGACCCGTGGCCTGGAGCTCCTGGCGCAATGCGGTGCGGCGTGCGGCGTACGACGACATGTCTCGCAGCGTACGGCCAGTCCTAAGCTGTCCGCATGCGTCCTTGGTTCGTCCGTGCGTTGTGGATGGGTTTGCTCCACGGAGCCGTGCAGACCGGTGTGTCGGCCGTGGCGGTCCGCAGCCCGGAGGCGACGTCGGTGCGTCCCATCGCGCTGGGGCTGCTCGTGGCCGCCGCCGTGATCTGGGGAGCGGTCGACCGCCTGCGCGAACTGCCCTCTCCCGGCATGCAGTGGTTCATCGCGTCGCTGATCGCCGGGCCGTTCGCCGGTGCGCTGGGCGTGATCGGGTCGGCGTTGCTCGTGGACCAGACCGGCCAGGAGGCCTTGTGGGTCGCGTTGACCGGCGGGGCCGCGTTCACGGCGTTGCTCGTGCTGGCGCCGGCCGGGCTCGGGCTGCTGCTGGGCGGGTTCCTGGGCGAGAAGGCTAGCCCGCGTCCTTGACCTTGAGCTGGTAGGCCACAGAGATCGCGAGGCCGCCCGACTCGCCCACGATCCGCAGCTCGTGCTCCCCCGGCGTCAGGGGCTTGAGCCAGGCCCACAGCCCGCACGCCTGAGCGGAGATGCGCCCCGCGCGCTCCCCGGCCGCATTGTCCTGCGCGGCGTCGAACCTGACCTCGACCGGGTCGATCCTGCGCAGCTCCACGACCTGGCCGTCGAGCGTCACCGACCCCTTCGCCGCCGCCATGAACTTCGTGCAGTCGGTCGTGTTCGCGCTGTAGCGGTTGATCGCCGGCCCGGCCAGCGGACGATCGGCCGGCACCTCGCACGTCCGCTCCGCCTTGCCGCCGAACGTCCCGGCGAAGAACCACACGTCCTTCGGCTGGTCCTCGGCGCAGAACTGGCCGGTGGTGTCGGCCACGGGGTTGCGCTCCTCAGGGCTCGCCAGCGCCCACGTCCACCACCTGGCCTGCAGGTCCGCGTCGGACAGTTCGGCTGCCGGCGACTCGGAGGTGGGAGTCGCCGGGGGCTGGGCAGTGGCGCACCCCGCCAGGAGCAGCGCGAGCGCGGCGATGAGGGGTCTCGGCACGCGCGGGATCCTCGCAGAAGAAGGTCTCTATTCGACGGTGTTGTTGGCTACCAGCTCGATCTCGAAGCCGTCATCGTTCTCGAGGAACGCGGCGTAGTGGTCCTTGCCGCCGGCGTGGGGGTGCTTGTCGGCGAACATCAGCTGCCAGCCGTGGTGATGGGCTTGCTCGGTGAGGCGGTCCACGTTCTCGCGGGTGCCTGCGTGGAGGGCCAGGTGGTTGAGGCCCGCTTTCATTCGATCGTGTGAACCTGTGCAGGCTGGGGACTGCTCGACCACGACGTAGGTCTTGCCGAGCTTCCAGCTGACGCCGACGGGCCAGCGCTGGTGCTCGCTCCAGCCGAGCTCGGTGAAGAGCCACCCGAAGGTGGCCTCGGCGCGGGCGAGGTCCGGCACCCACAGCTCGACGTGGTGCAGCACCCCGTCCCCTCCCCGTCAACCCGAGTCGAACAAGTGGATACGGAATGCCCACGAACTGGCCGTTGATTGACGATCAACTGGAACTAACTGACGTGGGCGAAGTCGGCGACCGCAGCGCGGTGGTGCAGCTGCACCGCGTGAGGCGCTACTTCTTGAGCGCGAGCCAGCGCAGCGCGAGCAGGTAGCCCTCCACGCCCAGCCCCGCGATCACACCGTTCGCGACCGCCGAGATGACGCTGTGGTGCCGGAACTCCTCGCGCTGGTGGATGTTCGAGATGTGCACCTCGACCAGGGGCGCGGTGAGCTGCGAGCACGCGTCGCGCAGGGCGATCGAGTAGTGGGTCCAGGCGGCGCCGTTCAGCACCACCGGGATCGAGGCGTCGGCGGCCTCGTGCAGCCACTTGACCATCTCGCCCTCGTAGGCGGTCTGGCGGACCTCGACCTCGAAGCCGAGCTCCTTGCCCTCCGCCACGCACATCTCGACGAGGTCGGCGTGCGTGGTGCTGCCGTAGATGAGCGGCTCGCGGGTGCCGAGGCGGTCGAGGTTCGGGCCGTTCAGGACGAGGACCTTCACAGCAGCACCTTTCCGGAGCCGGACGTGGGCTCGGCTGCGACTGCGGAGTAGGCGGCGGCGATGAGAGCCGGGTCCGGGCCCTCCAGACGGCCGGGCTTGGCCAGGCCGTCGAGGACCACGAAGCGGAGCACGCCCGCCTTGTTCTTCTTGTCGACCTTCATGCCCTCCATGAGCTGCGGGAGGGCGTCCGGGTCGTAGGAGGTCGGCAGGCCCAGCAGCTGCAGGACGCGCTTGTGGCGGTCGGCGGTCTCGTCGTCGAGGCGGCCGGCGAGGCGGGAGAGCTCGGCGGCGAAGACCAGGCCCACGCTGATGGCCGCGCCGTGCCGCCAGCGGTAGCGCTCGCGGCGTTCGATGGCGTGGCCGAGGGTGTGGCCGTAGTTGAGGATCTCGCGCAGGTTCGACTCGCGGAGGTCGTTGGTGACGACGTCGGCCTTGATCTGGATCTTGCGGCGGACCAGGTCGGCCAGAACGGTGCCGGTCGGGTCCAGAGCGGCCTGGGGATCGGCCTCGATCAGGTCGAGGATCACCGGGTCGGCGATGAAGCCGCCCTTCACGATCTCGGCCATGCCCGCGATGAGCTCGTTGCGCGGCAGGGTTTCCAGGGTGGCGAGGTCGACGAAGATGGCGTCCGGCTCGTAGAACGTGCCGACGAGGTTCTTGCCCGCGTCGGTGTTGATGCCGGTCTTGCCGCCGACGGCCGCGTCGACCATGCCGAGCAGCGTGGTCGGGATGTTGACCAGGCGCACGCCGCGCATCCAGGTGGAGGCGACGAAGCCGGCCAGGTCGGTGACCGCGCCGCCGCCGAGGCCCACCACGGCGTCGGTGCGGGACAGGCCGATCTTGCCCAGGACGTCCCAGCAGAAGCCGGCGACCGCGAGGTCCTTGCCGTCCTCGGCGTCCGGAACCTCGACGCGGTGGGCGTCGGCACCCGCGGCCTTGAGCTCGTCGACCAGGACCTCGGCCGTGGCGGCGAGCGTCGGCTGGTGGATGATCGCGATCTTGGCCGTACTGCTCAGGAACTCGACGATGTCGCCGAGCAGGCCGCGGCCGATCACCACGTCGTAGGGCTTCTCGGCGGCGACCCGGATGCGCACGGGCTCGGTCATTCGTCAACTCCCTTGATCACCGCGTCGGCCACCTGCTGCGGGTCGAGCGAGTCGGTCAGCACCTCGACCGTCGCGACCTCGCGGTACAGGGGCAGCCGCGCGTCCAGCAGCGCCTTGAACGTGGCGCGCGGGTTCACACCGGACAGCAACGGTCGGTTGGTCGCGAGGCCGGTGCGGCGCACGCCCTCGGCCATGCCCACGTTCAGGAACACGACGGTGTGGCCTTTGAGCCGCTCACGAGTCGTGGCGGACAGGATCGCTCCCCCGCCCAGCGCGAGCACGCCCTCGTGTTCGACGAGGGCCTTCGCGACGGCTTCTTCTTCCATGGCACGGAAAACGGGCTCGCCGTCGTCGGTGAAGATGTCCGAGATCGGCTTGCCGGCGAGCTCGACGATGTCCGCGTCGACGTCGCGGAACGGCAGGTCGAGCCGCGCCGCCAGCAGCTCGCTGATCGTGGTCTTGCCCGCTCCCGGCGGGCCGACCACGACGAAGCGGGGGCTCACATGCCCTCCCAGCGGGCTTCCAGGGCCTTCAGGTACGCGTGGGCGTTGCGGCGGGTCTCGTCGAGCGAGTCGCCGCCGAACTTCTCCAGCGCGGCCTCGGCGAGCACGAGCGCCACGACGGACTCCAGCACGACACCGGCACGCGGCACGGCGCACACGTCCGAGCGCTGGTGGATCGCGACAGCCGGCTCTCCCGTTCGGACATCCACAGTGGACAGTGCACGTGGGACGGTCGAGATGGGCTTCATGGCAACGCGCGCACGGAGGATCTCGCCGTTGGTGATGCCGCCTTCGAGGCCACCGGCGCGGTTCGAGCGGCGCGTGACGCCGACCGGGCCGCTGCCGCGGTCGATCTCGTCGTGGGCCTGCGAACCCCACCTGCGGGCCGACGTGAACCCGTCGCCGATCTCCACGCCCTTCATGGCCTGCACGCCCATCAGCGCGGCGGCCAGGCGGGCGTCGAGGCGGCGGTCCCAGTGCACGTGCGAGCCGAGACCGGGCGGCAACCCGTAGACCAGCACCTCGATGACGCCGCCGACCGTGTCACCGGCCTCCTTGACGGCCTCGACCTCGGCGACCATCGCGTCGGTGCCGCGCTGGTCGAAGCAGCGCACCGGCGACTCGTCGATCGCGGGCAGGTCGTCCGGCGTGGGCAGCGCGGCGTCCTCGGGCGTCTCGGCCTGGCCGATCGACACCACGTGGCTGAGGATCCGCACGCCCAGCAGCTGCTGGAGGAACTGCCGCGCGACGGTGCCGAGCGCGGTGCGGGCGGCGGTCTCGCGTGCTGATGCGCGTTCGAGAACGGGGCGCGCCTCGTCGAAGCCGAACTTCTGCATGCCCGGCAGGTCGGCGTGACCGGGCCGGGGCCGGGTGAGGGCCTCGTTGCGGCCGGTCGGCTTGAGCAGGCTCGGGTCGACCGGGTCGGGCGACATCACGGTCTGCCACTTGGGCCACTCGGAGTTGCCGATGGTGACCGCGATCGGGCCGCCCTGCGTCTTGCCGTGGCGCACGCCGCCGAGGATCTCGACCTCGTCCTGCTCGAAGCCCATGCGCGGGCTGCGGCCGAAACCGAGCCTGCGTCGCCCGAGCTGGGTGACGAGGTCGTCCGTCGTCACCTCGACACCGGCGGGCATGCCCTCCAGGACGGCGACGAGAGCGGGGCCGTGTGACTCTCCAGCGGTGATCCAGCGCAGCACGTTCACAATCCTTTCACAGCGTCGTCAATGCCCAGGTGGCGGCCAGCAACCCCGGGCCGTGGGGCACTTTGCGCGTGCGTTTGACGGCCGCTATCGCCAGCGTGACCGCACTGGCCAGGATCGCCGCAGGTAAGAGCGACGGCAGGCTGAGGGTCGTGCCGAGGGCCGCGGCGAGCTTCACGTCGCCGCCGCCCATGAATTCGGGTCTGAGGCGCCGGACCGCGAGATGAGCGCCACCGAAAACGAGCGCCCCGAGCGCGGCTTCTCCCAGCCGGTGGGACTGCAGGAGCAACAGCGCCGCGCCCAACGGGAGGGTCAGGGCGTCCGGCAACCGGTGGTGCCGCAGGTCGATCAACGCGAGCACGATGCCGAACCAGGCCAGCAGGTACGACGAGGGTGGTGCGTCCAGGACGGCGGCGACCGTCCACAACGAACCCAGGAAAGACGCGAGCAGGACCGTGGTCATGGCACCACGGTCCTGCTCGGTACGACTCGGGGCCAAACCGCGACCCGTCGTGAACGGTCCATTCACGCACGGCTCAACGATGCCCGACTTCACCCTGGCAAACGGCCCGAATGCGCGCTTCCGTTCAGTACGCGGGGAGCTTTCGTACTGCAGGAGAGGACGCGGGGCCCCCGCGTACCGCCCACAGCAACAGCCAGCCCGGCCGCCCATCGGGAACGCGGGAGTCCTACGTTCCCTTCTCGGGTACGCCGGGGCCCCGCGTGCCGCCTGCAGCGACGGCCGGCCGGGGCCGACGGCGGGAACGCGGGAGTCCTACGTTTCCTTCTGAGGTACGTGGGGGCCCCGCGTGCCGTGTGGGAACGGTTAGCGAGACCAGTCGAAGAGGGCGTCGTTCGCCGCCACGTCCACGTCCAGCGCGAGGTCGCCCAGAACGTCGGCGGAGGCGTCCAGCGCGATCACCGGGCAGATCGGCGCGAACCCCGCCGCCTCGACCTCCGCGGGGTCCCAGGTCACGATCCGCTGACCGGCCAGCACCTGCTCGCCCTTGACCACGTGCAGCTCGAAGCCCTCGCCCTTGCGCTTCACGGTGTCGATGCCCAGGTGGACCAGCACCGCGGCGCCGTCACCGGTCGCGACCACGAACGCGTGCGGGTGCAGCGTCACGACCGTGCCGTCGACGGGCGAGACCACGTCGGCCTTCACGCGAGCGGGCTCCACCGCCACACCGGGGCCGACCATGGCTTGCGAGAAGACCGGGTCCGGCACCGCGGAGAGCGCGACCACGCGACCGGTCACCGGGCTGCCGACGCGGAGGCTCACAGGAGGTCCTCGATGTCGGACGCGATGGTGTCCGCCTCGGGGCCGACGACGACCTGGACGACGTTGCCCGAACGCATGACTCCGTGCGCTCCCAACGACTTCAGGGCCTTCTCGTCCACCACGGAACCGTCTTCGAGCTCGCACCTCAGGCGCGTGATGCAGGGCTCGATCTCGATGATGTTGGACGCGCCGCCGAGCGCCTTGATGATCCCTGCCGCCTTGTCGTCAGCCACGTTCGTACCTCTCGTTCCCGTAACAGCGGTTGACACCCACTGAGTCTGCGGAGCATTCTCCCGCACCAACTGGTCTAGACCGGAAAGTACCACTGCGAGGAGGTGAGCGAATGCACGAGATCGTGGACGGGCCCAAGCCCAAGCACGCGCAGCTCCGCGAGATCCTGCGCCGGCTCGCCGAGCACGACCTCGCTCCCGGCTCGCCCATCCCGTCCGAGCGCGACCTCGCCGAGCGGTACGGAGTGTCCCGCATCACAGTGCGGGCCGCAGTCGGCCAACTGGTCGCCGAAGGCCTGCTGACCAGGGCGAAGGGACGTGGGACGTTCACCGCACGGCGGCGTTACGACCTGCAGCTCTTCCTGGCCTCGTTCACCTCGGAGATGAAGGCGCGCGGTCTCGAACCGAGCACCGAGGTGATCAGCTGCGCGCAGGGGGCTCCCGGTTCGAAGGCCTCGCTGGGGCTGGACGCCGACGAGTACGCCTACCGCGTGGTCCGGCTGCGCAGGGCCGACGGGGCACCGCTGGCTCTCGAGGCCGGCTGGTACAGCCCGCACCTGCTGCCGGAGCTCGACCGGTGCGACCTCTCCGGGTCGCTCTACGAGCTCTTCGCGGCGAAGTACGGGGTGCAGCTCGACGAGGCGAGGCAGACCGTGTGGGCCGAGACCGCCGACGCCGACACGGCGAAGGCGCTCGACGTCCGCAAGGGCAGTCCGCTGCTCGTGTTCCGAAGGGTCGCCTCCGCGCAGGGGCGGCCTTGTGAAGACGTGACTTCCTGGTACCGGGGCGATCTCTACCAGGTGACCATGCAACTGGACCGGACCGTCCCGGGTACCGGACCGAACTCCGCCAAGGGAGGTACCCGATGAGCACCGACGCCGCACAAACTGGTGGTCGTGAGATCAAGGGCCTCGCCACGTTGCAACGCTTCGGTCGCAGCCTCATGCTGCCGATCGCTGTGCTGCCCGCGGCAGGCCTGCTGCTCCGCTTCGGTCAAGACGATCTGCTGGGCAAGGAGGGCCTCGGCTGGAACAAAGTCGCCGCCGTGATCGGCGCGGCGGGCGACGCGCTGTTCAGCAACCTCGCGCTGCTGTTCGCCGTCGGCATCGCCGTCGGGTTCGCCCGGCGCGGTGACGGCTCCACGGCGCTGGCCGCCGTCGTCGGCTACACCGTGCTGACGAGTGTCTTCAAGGCCATGTCGCCGTTCGTCCTCGACCAGCCGACGGACCCGGCCGCGAAGCCGGTCCTGATCAACTACGGGGTGCTCGGCGGCATCATCGTCGGTATCACCTCGGCGCTGCTGTGGCAGAAGTACCACCGCATCAAGCTGCCTCCGTACCTGGCCTTCTTCGGCGGCCGCCGGTTCGTGCCCATCGTCGTCGCCGGTGTCATGGTGATCTTCGGCGTCCTCCTGGGCCTGGTGTACCCGCTGTTCAACTCGGGTCTCACCGCGGTCGGCGAGTGGGTCACCGGCAGCACGATCATCGGCGCGTTCATCTACGGCACGGTCAACCGCCTGCTGATCCCGCTCGGCCTGCACCACATCGTCAACAACGTCGTGTGGTTCCAGTTCGGCGAGTTCAACGGCAAGACCGGTGACATCCCGCGCTTCCTCGCCCACGACCCGTCCGCCGGAACGTTCCAGACCGGCTTCTTCCCGATCCTGATGTTCGCCCTCCCGGCCGCCGCGCTCGCGATCGTGCACACCGCACGGCCGAACCAGCGCAAGATCATCGCCGGCATCATGGGCTCCGCCGCGCTCACCGCGTTCATCACCGGTGTGACGGAGCCCCTGGAGTTCGCGTTCATGTTCGTGGCGTGGCCGCTGTACGTGATCCACGCGGTGCTGACCGGTACCTCGCTCGCGATCTCGAACGCGCTGGGTGCCCACGACGGCTTCTCGTTCTCCGCCGGCGCGATCGACTTCATCCTGAACTGGAACATCGCGACCAAGCCGTGGCTGCTGATCATCCTCGGCCTGATCTACGCGGTGGTGTACTACTTCCTGTTCCGCTTCGTCATCACCAAGTGGAACCTGAAGACGCCTGGTCGCGAGGACGACGAGTCGCCGGAAGCCGACGAGACCGTCCTCACCACGTCCGAGCGCGTGACGCGCGAGGCGCGCGAGACGAAGACCGAGAAGTAACAAGCACAACAGCTCTGCAAGCTCTACCGGGAGGAACCATCATGGCCGAGCGACGGGTCACCGTGGCCAGCAAGGTCGGACTGCACGCCCGACCGGCCGCACTGCTGGCGAAGGCCGCCGCCGACCAGCCGGTGACGGTCACCATCGCCAAGGACGGCAGCGAACCCGTGGACGCGGCGAGTGTGCTGGGTCTGATGACCCTCGGCGCCATGCACGGTGACGAGGTGGTGCTCAGCGCCGACGGGGACGGAGCGGACGACGCTCTGGACGCCATCGCCGAACTGATCGCCACCGACCACGACGAGTGAGTCGTGTCCGGGCTGTGAGTGCTTTCGGGGCCGCGTCCTGAGATCGCTCACAGCCCACCCGAAGTGCAGGACGACACCCGCGGTCACGACGCCGGCCAAGGTCGACGGCGTGGCCTGCGGGTACGTCACCATCAGCCACACCCCGCCCGCGGCCAGCGCGGGAGGCACGACCAGCCCTGCGGTCCACCTGCGCAGCACCAGGAACGCGATGGTCGAGACCAGCAGCGCCGCGCCGAGCGTGTCGCTGAACCGGTGCCAGCCGAGCGACACCGTCTCCGCCGCCACCGCACCCGCGCCGAGCGCGCCGGGCACCGCGACCCAGAGGGCGAACCTGCGCGGCACCGCCATGGTCACCGCGATCACCGACGCCACCGCGGCCGTCGTGTGTCCACTCGGGAAGCTGTTGTGCACCAGCACCGCTTCCTCGTCCAGCTCGGGCCGCACCAGCACGTAGAGCTTCAGCACCTGCGCGAGCAACACCGAGCCGCCGAGCACCAGCAGCGGCGGAAACGCCTTCTTGCGCGCTATCAGGATCACGAGGACCGCGGCGACGAGGATCGCCATGTCCACGTTGGACGCCCACGAGCGCTGCAGCGACAGTTCGGGCAACGCGGCGTTCTCCGCCTTCTGCCCGAACGACGTCCACACCAGCGCGAAGTACGTGAAGAGGAATCCCAGCAAGCTTCCGGCCATGCGTCCGAGACTCCGCGTGCCGATCTATGAGAACGTCCACGCCATGTCATGGTTCCGCTACAGAACCGGCGCGGGTCCCGGCACCGCCCGATAATGGATCTCGTGGCGATGGTGTTGCTGGTCGAGGACGACCCGTCTGTGCGCGAAGGACTCGGGCTGGCGTTGCGCCGCCAGGGACATGACGTCCGAGCAGCGGGAACAGGCGAGGAGGGCGTCGAACGACTCCGCGAGTCCCGTCCGGACATCGTGGTCCTCGACATCATGCTGCCGGGCATCGACGGCTTTGAGACGTGCCGCCGGATGCGCACGCAGGCCGAGGTGCCGATCATCATGCTGACCGCGCGCGGCGACGACTTCGACGTGGTCGCCGGGCTGGAGGCGGGCGCGGACGACTACGTGGTGAAGCCGGTCGAGCCGCGAGTGCTGGAGGCCCGGATCCGCGCGGTGCTCCGTCGAACCGTGTCCGAACCGTCCACCGTGGAACGGCACGGCTCGTTGCTGATCGACCGGGCCGGGCTGCAGGTGCTGAAGGACGACGTGAAGGTGGCGCTGACGCCCACCGAGCTGAAGCTGCTCCTGGAGCTGTCGCGCACGCCCGGCCGCGTGCTGACCCGGCAGCAGATCCTCGAAGCCGTCTGGGAGCACGACTACCTGGGCGACTCGCGGCTCGTCGACGCGTGCGTCCAGCGGTTGCGCGCGAAGATCGAGGACGTGCCCTCCGAACCCCGGTACGTCCACACGGTGCGCGGCTTCGGCTACCGCTTCGGCCCGCGATGAGGGCCCGTGAATGAGAGCCCGTAAATGAGAGCACTGTTCCGCGGCTTGAGGCCGCGGTTGATGGCGGCGTTCCTGCTGCTGACCCTGCTGGGCGCGGTGGCGGCGACCGGCGCCTCCTACGCGACGGCCCGCAACCTGCTCCTGGAGGACGCCCAGGACAGCTTCATGAACCCGCTGGTCAAGGACGTCCGCGACTACGCGTCTCGGTTGACGGTGCCACCGACGCAGCAGGACCTCGACCAGTTCGCGTCGTATCTGCGCGGCGCCGCGGTCATCACCTACGAGGGATTGCGCTCACGTGGCCCGGACATGTCCTCCGTGCCGGCGGAGATGCGCGAGGCGTTGAAGACCAGCAAGACCGTGATCTGGCAACGCCGCACGGACTTCGTCGAACCGGCCGTCTACGTCGGCATCCCGCTGCTGCGCGCCGACGGCTCCCCCACCGGCGTGGAGGTGTGGGCCTGGACGTCCCTGGGCGGCCCTCAGCGCGCCATCGACAGCTTCGCGAAGGCGGCCTGGGTGGGCGTGAGCCTGGTGCTGCCGCTCGCTCTCGGTCTGGCGCTGTTCACGGCTCGCGGCGTGCTACGGCCCGTCCGCCGCCTCGGGGCCGCCGCTCGCGCGCTGGGATCCGGCCGCCTGGACACCCGCGTCGACTCGCGGGGCACCGACGAGCTCTCCGACCTGGCCCGCACGTTCAACAGTGCCGCCGAGCAGCTGGAGGCCTCGCAAGCGGCGTCGCGCCGTTTCGTGGCCGACGTCTCGCACGAGCTCCGCACGCCTCTCACCGCCATGAACGCCGTGACCGCAGTGCTGGACGAGGACGCCGACTCGTTGCCGGAGGACACGGCCGTCGCGGCCCGTCTGGTGTCCGCGGAGACGCGCAAGCTCACCCGCCTGGTCAACGACCTGATGGAGATCTCGCGCTTCGACGAGGGCCGGAACGTGCTCGTGCTCGACGAGTGGGACATCGGCACCGCCGTCCGCGACACCCTGGCCGCGCGCGGCTGGACGTCGTCGGTGGAGACGGTGCTTCCGGACGGCGTGATGGGCCGGGTGGACCGGCGCCGCCTGGACGTGATCGTGGCCAACCTGGTGGGGAACGCGTTGAAGCACGGCGGCGCCGGGGTGCGGGTGGTCCTGCGTGCTGGTGTCATCGAGGTGTCCGACCACGGCCCGGGCATCCCTTCCGACGCCCTCCCCCACATCTTCGACCGCTTCTACAAGGCAGACACGGCCCGCTCCCGTTCCGAGGGCAGCGGTCTGGGATTGGCGATCGCATGGGAGAACGCACGCCTGCACGGCGGCACCATCGAAGCAGCCAACGCGCCCTCGGGCGGCGCGGTCTTCACCTTGCGCTTGCCCTGGTGATGCTCGCGGCCTGCGGTGTCCGCCCCACCCCGGTGCTGACCGGCGCGGAGGCCCCCACCGTCTCCTCGCACGAGCTGACGGTCTACCTGCTCTCGGCCAAGGGCACCGAGCTGGTGCGCCGGACCCGCTCCTACACCGGCACCGTGGACACCGCGACGGCGATCAACCTGCTGGTGGCCGGGCCGTCCGAGGAGGAGAAGAAGCTCGGGCTGACCACCGAGGTCCCGTCGTCCTCGTCCCGGGTGTACGCCGTCTCCAACCTGATCGTGCTGCCCGAGGACATGATCGGGCTGACGAAGATGGCGCAGTTCCAGCTGTACTGCACGGCGGTCGCGAACAAGGCGAAGCTGGAAGGTGTCTCGCTCTCGGGCGCCGACTGCCCCTGAACGGTTGATCCATGAACGGCGCCGTCGCGGAACACCTAGCTGGAAGGGCGGGACGCACCAGCGGCCGTGGTGCTGCCGGTCAACCCCAGCGCCCGTGCGGAGTCCCCGGCGGACACCCGCGCGTCCCGCCCGCCGGTCCCCCTCGAGGCAAGGGCACCGGCATGCGATGACCCCGGCCGATCGGCCATCGTCCGGAGCCAAACGAGTCATGTCCAGGCAACCACAAGACGCCGCACACCAGGAATTCCACCGGACCGGAAGTGGCCGAAAGTTACGAACTCCGAGCCGCCAGCTCGGCATCCAGGGCAGCCCGCATGACATCGCGCGGCGCCGCCTGGCCGGTGAACTGCTCCACCTGCCCGAAGGCCTGGTGCAGCAACATGTCCAGCCCGGTCGCCAGCCGCGCACCCGAAGCCTCGACCGCGAGAGCCACCGGCGTGGGCCACGGGTGGTAGATCACGTCGAGCACGTACGGCGCCTGGGCGACCGCGGCGGCCAGCGGAACCGTGGCGGAGGCGGGCACGGTGGACACCAGCACGTCCGAAGCGCCGGCCAGAGCCGCGAGGTCCACAGAGGACAGCGCCAGCACCTCGACGGAGATGCCGACCCGCCCGGCCGTCGCGACAGCCTCGGCGGCACGCGAAGGTTCCCGCACCACAAGGGAAACCGAGGAGATCCCGAGCGAGGCGAACCCGGCGAGCACAGCGGTGGCGGTACCACCAGCGCCGATCACCACACCACGAGAACCGCCGGGAAAACCCTTCTCCCGCAACGCTCCCACCACACCGTCCACATCGGTGCAGTCGGCGTGCCAGCCGGATTCCACCCGTACCAGCGTGTTCGCCGCACCCACCGCAACTGCGCGTGAAGTCACCGACGACGCCACCGCCAGAGCCGCGCGCTTCGTCGGCATCGTGCACGACAGCCCGACCCACTCCGGCCCGAGCGACGAGACCAGCGAAGCGACGGAGTCCTCGGCGCACTCCAGGCGCGTGTACTCCCAGTCCAGGCCCAGCGCGGCGTAGGCGGCGTTGTGCAGCACGGGGGAAAGCGAGTGCTCGATCGGCGAGCCGATCACTGCCGCGCGACGCACTAGTAGACGCCGTCCCGCTGCGCCTTCTGGTCGTTCGCGTTGTGCTCCTCGTTGGTCGTCGCGAAGCACGACGTGCCGTCCTTCTGGCACTTCACGAAGTACAGGATGTCGCCGCCCTCCGGCTTCATCGCCGCCGCGATGGCCTGCTGCGAGGGCGAGCCGATCGGGGTCGGGGTGAGGCCCTGGGTGAGGTAGGTGTTGTACGGGCCCGGCCGGTCGCGATCCGCGTCCGAGGTGCGGATGTGGGGCTGGTTGTTCTTGTAGTTGATGGTCGAGTCGAACTGCAGGGCCATGGGCTTCTTCAGGCGGTTGTAGATGACCTGGGAGACCTTGGTGAAGTCCTTCTCGATGGCTTCCTTCTCGATCAGCGAGGCCATGACCAGGACCTCGTAGGGGCGGAAGCCGGTGTTCGCGGTGCCGCCGGGGATGCCGGCGCCCGCCAGTTTCTGCGCGGAGGACACGATGACGCTGCGGATGAGCTCGACCGCGGAGACGCCGGGCTTGACCTGGTAGACGCCGCGCATGATCAGGCCTTCGAGGCGGTACTCGGGTTCGGCGCGCTTCACGTCGGCCAGCGCCCAGTCCGGCACGCCGAGGGCGACCGGGTCGGTCTGCTCGGCCGCCGCCTTGATCTCGTCGACCGTCAGGCACTTCTTGGCGCCGTCCTTCTCCGTGCAGCTGGCGTCTGCGAGCTGGGAGTAGATGCCCTTGACGATCTTGTCGCCCACCTTGATGTCGGTGAGCTTGATGCCGCCGACGATCTGGACGGCCGGAACTCGGGTCTTCGGGTCGACCATCTTGGCCACGGCCTGCGCGCCCGACATCTTCGTCTTCATCAGGTAGAAGCCGGGCTGGATCGACGTCACGCGCTGGTCGGTCTTGCTGGCCTCGGTGAAGGCGCGGGCGGAGGCGACGACGCCGTTGTCGTAGAGGGTCGAGGCGATGACGCTGACCACGTCGCCGTCCTGGACCTCGACGATGGCGTCGGCCTCGCCGCTGCCGGGGAAGTCGTCGTACGAACCGATGCCGCGCAGCTCGCGGTAGCCGTAGTAGGCACCGCCCAAGCCGACGGACAAGACGAGCGCGACGACGAGCCACAGGACCGTCTTCTTGCGCTTCTTCGCCTTGTCGCGGGCGCTGCTCTCACGCCGCTCGCGCTTCACCGGACGTCGTTCGTCCACTTCGGGGTCGGTGAACAACCCGAGATCGTCGCTCACACCTCGTCCTTTCGGGCGGCCACAGAGCGTGCCCGTGCGTCCAGCCAAGACTGCAGGATCTCGACAGCGGCAGCCTGGTCGACCACGGCACGCTGCTTCTTGCCCTTCACACCGCGCTGCGCCAGCACCCGGCTCACCACGACCGTGGTCAGTCGTTCGTCGCTGAGCCGGACCGGCACGGGAGCGACGCGTCCGGCCAAGGCGGCAGCGTACGCGGTCGCCGCCTCGGCTGCCGGTCCGTGGCGCCCCGCCAGCGTCTTGGGCAGGCCGACCACGATCTCGACGACGTCATGCTCGGCCACGAGACGTACGAGCTCGGTGAGGTCCGAGCCGCGCTTCTCGTCACGTTGCAGGGTAACCAGTGGAGTCGCGAGAAAAGCACCCGGATCGCTGAGGGAGACCCCCACACGAACCGACCCGACGTCGACGCCGAGCCTCCGACCGAGGCCCGGATCGCCGACACCAGGTGAATCAGCGCTGTTCAAGCACCTTGTCCAGTTCGTTGGTGAGGGCCGTGATGGCCTCGGGCACACCGGCCGGGTTCGTGCCGCCGCCCTGGGCCAGGTCCGGCTTGCCGCCACCGCGGGCGGCGATGGCCGGGCCGAACACCGGGACGAGCTTGCCGGCGGCGAGGCCCAGGTCGCGGGCGGCGGCCGTGGTGGCGACCACGAAGCTCACCTTGTCGCCGTCGACCGAGAACAGGGCCACCACACCGGGCTTGTTGCCCAGGCGGTTGCGGACCTCACCACCGAGCGTGCGCAGGTCGTTGCCCGACACACCCTCCAGGCCGAGGGCCACCAGCGAGAGGCCGCGGATGTCGAGAGCCTGCTCGGCGAGCGACCCGGCGTTGCCGAGCAGCTGGGCGGCGCGGACCTTCTCGAGCTCCTTCTCGGCGGCCTTCAGCCGGTCGACCAGGGACTCGATCCGCTCCGGCAGGCCCTCGGAACCGACCTTCAGCATGTCGGAGAGGTTCTGCACGATGGCGCGTTCCTTGGCCAGGAACCGCATGGCCTCGATGCCGACGTAGGCCTCCAGGCGGCGCACGCCGGAACCGACCGACGACTCGCCCAGCAGGGTGATCGGGCCGATCTGCGACGAGTGCTCGACGTGCGTGCCACCGCAGAGCTCACGCGACCACGGGCCGCCGATCTCGATGACGCGCACGGTCTCGTCGTAGGTCTCGCCGAACAGGGCGACGGCGCCCAGCTCCTGGGCACCGGCCATGTCGGTGTAGACGATGCTGACCGGCAGGTCCTTGCGCACGGCCAGGTTCGAGACCTCTTCGATCTCGCTCTTGGCCTCGCTCGACAGACCACCCGTCCAGGCGAAGTCGAGCCGCAGGTAGCCGGGCTTGTTGTACGAACCGCTCTGCAGGGCGGACGGGCCGAGCACCTGGCGCAGGGCGGCGTGCACGACGTGCGTGCCCGAGTGACCCTGGCGGGCACCGACGCGCCACTCCGGGTCGACGCGGGCCTCGACGTGCTCACCCTCGCTGATCTCGCCGTTCACGACGCGCACCTGGTGCACCCACAGCTTGCGGGCGACCTTCTGCACGTCGAGCACTTCCAGCTCGGCGTTGCCCGTGACGATCGTGCCGGCGTCGGACTCCTGGCCACCGGACTCGGCGTAGAGCGGCGTGCGGTCGAGGACGACCTCGACGATGTCGCCCTCCTTGGCGGAGGAGATCCGCTTGCCGTTCAGCACGATGCCGCGCAGCGTGGCCTCGGAGGCGAGCTCGGTGTAGCCGGTGAACTCGGTCGGGCCCTGCTCCAGCAGCTCGCGGTACACGGTCTGGTCGCCGTGGCCGCTCTTCTTGGCGGAGGCGTCGGCCTTGGCGCGGGCGCGCTGCTCGGCCATCAGCTTGCGGAAGCCGTCCTCGTCGACGCTCAGGCCGGCCTCGGAGGCCATCTCCAGCGTGAGGTCGATCGGGAAGCCGTACGTGTCGTGCAGCTGGAAGGCCTTGTCGCCGGGCAGCGTGGCGCGGCCGTCGGCCTTCACCTCGTTGGCGGCACCCTCGAAGATCCGCGAACCGGCGTCGAGCGTGCGCAGGAACGTGTCCTCCTCGGCCTTGAGCACCTGCTGGATGCGGGCGAACCCGCTGACCAGCTCGGGGTAGGCCGGGCCCATGGCGTCGCGGACGACCTCGGCGAACTGCACCAGCACCGGCTCCGTGACGCCCAGCAGGCGGGCGGAGCGCACGATGCGGCGCAGCAGGCGGCGCAGCACGTAGCCGCGGGCCTCGTTGCCGGGCGTGACGCCGTCGCCGACCAGCATGACGCCGGAACGGGCGTGGTCGGCGATCACGCGGAAGCGGACGTCGTCGACCTCGTCGGCGCCGTACTTGCGGCCGGACAGCTCCTCGGCCTTGTTGATCACGGCACGGACCAGGTCGGTCTCGTACACGTTGTCGACGCCCTGCAGCAGGTAGGCGACGCGCTCGACGCCCATGCCGGTGTCGATGTTCTTGGCGGGCAGCGACCCGATCGGCTTGTGGCCCTCCTTGGGGCTCAGCTCGCCGCGGACGTCCTGCATGAAGACCAGGTTCCAGATCTCCAGGTAGCGGTCCTCGTCGACGACGGGGCCGCCCTCCTTGCCGTACTCCGGGCCGCGGTCGAAGTAGATCTCCGAGCAGGGACCACCGGGACCGGGCACGCCCATGTCCCAGTAGTTGTCCTTGCCGTCCCGGCGCTGGATGCGCTCGGTCGGCAGCCCGGCGACCTTCTGCCACAGCTCGATGGCCTCGTCGTCGTCCTGGTAGACGGTGACCCAGATGCGCTCGGGGTCGAAGCCGTAGCCGCCCTCGTCCACCGAACCGGTGACGAGCGACCAGGCGAAGCGGATGGCGTCTTCCTTGAAGTAGTCGCCGATCGAGAAGTTGCCGGCCATCTGGAAGAACGTGAGGTGGCGCGTCGTCTTGCCGACCTCGTCGATGTCCGGGGTGCGCACGCACTTCTGGATGCTCGTCATCCGCGGGGCGGGCGGCGGGGCCTCGCCGAGGAAGTACGGCTTGAAGGGCACCATGCCGGCGTTGACGAACAGCAGGTTCGGGTCGTCGAGCAGGAGCGAGGAGGACGGGATGTACTTGTGCCCGTTGCGCTCGAAGTGCTCGCGGAAACGCTTGATGATCTCGTGGGTCTGCACGGGAATGTCCTTGCTGTTTGCTGGGAGTAGTCAGGGCGCGTTTGTCTGGCGAACGACTAGTGCTTGCCGTTCGCCCTGGGCGCTCGACGCCCCGGCGTGAAGCCCGTCTGACGTTCCACGGTCTCCTGCAACTCCTGTTCCCGTTCGGCCATTCCCGCCCGCACCTCGGCCCCGAAGGACCCGATGGCACCGGCGAGCTCACGCAGGCCTTCACCCACGTTAGCGCCGATACCGGCGGGAGTCGCCTGCTTAGTCACCTCGGCGGCCTTCTTCGCGACGAAGAGCCCGGCCGCGGCACCCAGCCCGAACCAGAAGAGGCGGCTCACTTGGCACCTCGCTTCGGACGGCGCTTGC
This sequence comes from Lentzea sp. NPDC006480, assembly GCF_040611995.1. Taxonomy (NCBI): domain Bacteria; kingdom Bacillati; phylum Actinomycetota; class Actinomycetes; order Pseudonocardiales; family Pseudonocardiaceae; genus Lentzea; species Lentzea sp. NPDC006480. The sequence goes on along the minus strand of NZ_JBEXPJ010000072.1, from coordinate 20,624 downwards.
TGTGCTTGTTCGGCTGCTCGGCGGCCTTGCGACGCGCCTTCACGGCCTTGCTCACGCCGTAGGACAGCGCGGCGGCCTTGACCAGCGGACCGCCGAGCGTGGCGGTGAACAGGCTCGTGAGCGCGGAGACGTTGCCGGTGACGGCGCGCGCGTTGGCCGTGATGCCGTCGACGCGCTCCAGCTGCGTGTTGACGTGCGTGAGCGTCGTGTTGGCCTCGACGAACAACGGGTCGGTGTTCTCGTGCGCCTTGCGCATCGCGATCGTGGCCTCGTCGAAGAACCGCGCGGCCTTGACCGCGACGACCGCCAGCACGATGACGAGCAGCACGAACGCACCGGCGGCGACCAGCGCTGCGATCTGCCCTGGCGACACGGATCCTCCTGGTGACCGGCATTTACGCTTGATTGCCGGTGAGATTACCGGGTGGGTCCGACACCCAAATGAGCGGCACAGCAATCGATCTTCAGGTAGTTGATCTTCAGCGGCCGGTGGTGCCGTCCAGCTGTTCCCGGATGATGTCGGCGTGACCCGCGTGCCGGGCCGTTTCGGTGGTCATGTGGGCGAGGAGCCAGCGCAGCGACTTGCGCATGCCGTCGATCGGGATCGCCATGAGCGCCTCGGGATCTCCTGCGGCCGTGATGGCCTGGTCGCTCGCCTCGATCGCCGCGCGGTACTCGCCGACGACCTGCTCGACGGTGTGGGCGGCGGGCACGGTCATGCCGAACTCGGCTTCCTCCGACCAGTCGTTGCCGCCGAGGTGGTGGTCGAACCAGAAGCGCTCGGCCTCGGCCAGGTGCTGCACCAGGCCGAGGATCGAGGTGCCGCTTTCGACCATCGGCTTGCGGAGCTGGTCCTCCGTCAGGCCTTCCGCCTTCTTGAGCACGCAGTGGCGCTGGAACTTGAGGAACGCGTGGGCCACGTCGAGCTCGCCCGTGTCGACGCGCGGGACCGGCTCGCGCTGGGTTTCCGGCATGCCGGAAACGTACGGCAAGCCAATTGGAACGGACCACTCATTGACGCAACCTGGTCACAGCCTGTGAAATACCCGTCACAGAGGGCTTGACACCGGCGGCTCTGCGCAGTTGAAGTAAGGCAACCCTAAGTCGACTCGTGCAGGAGGCCCCGTGAAGCCGGTATCGCACCTGGACTCCTACCGGAGGCAGGTCACGGCAGGCGCCCCGCCGATCCCCTCGCTCTCCTCGCCGTGGGACGCCCGCGTCGCCCGGCCGGACGGCTACGACCTGCACCTGATCCACCGCTGGAACCAGGCGCCGCACGTGGCGGCGTTCGCGCGGCGGGCCTGGTCGCTGCCGCGGTGGGAGCAGCAGCTGGCCGGGAACCTCGGGGGCGACGACGTCCGGCCGTTGCTGATCAGCTGGCACGGCCGCCCGGTGATCTACTGCGAGGTCTACCGGGTGGCGCGCAACGTCGTCGCTTCCAGCTACCCCGCGCGCCCCCACGACCTGGGGCTGACCTTGTCGGTCGGCGAGCTGGCGATGACCGACCACGGGCTCGTGCGGTCACTGCTTCCCCGGCTCACCGACGCGCTGTTCGAGGCCGACCCGCACTGCACGCGCATCGTGCTGGACCCGGACGTGCGCAACAAGCGCGCCATCAGATCGTTCGAGGCAGGCGGGTTCGTGGCCACCGACGAGATCATGCTGCCCGGCAAGCTCGCCCTGCTGATGATCTGCAAACGCTAGAACGCGGTGATGTCCTGCGGTGCGCGTTCCTTGCGGCTGAGCGCGCGCACGATGTCCACGGCCTTGTGCCGGTTGAGCGACATGCGGGTCAGCAGGTCGATGACGGTCTCGTTGACGGTGCGCGGGAACTCCGGGGTGTCGAGGCCGACGCTCACCGCGAGGTCGTCGGAGTGCACCACGAACTCCATCAGGCGGCTGACCAGGTAGTCGTCGAGCGGCACGGCCCACGGACCCCAGTGCGGCATCCGGACCGGCCGGTTCTCCTGGCCCGGCAACGTCTTCGCGAGCTCGGCGAGCGTCTGCTCGAACTGGTCGCACAACGCTTCTTGGCCTTCCGCGGCGATCTTCTCGCCGCCCGCGCGAATGCGGGCGTGGAACTCGTCGTCGACGTCGAGCTCGGTCCAGTTGGCGCGCGCGTAGTGCTCCATCAGCCCGACCACCGGCTCGTCGTTGATCGGGCTCGCGATCATCGACGGGATCGGCAGGATCTGGTAGCCGATGTGGCCGGCGAGGCCGCGGACGCCGAACTCGGGCAGCGCGCTGGGTTTGTCCCAGTGCTCGGTGACCTGCGGGTGGCGGATGAGGTCCAGCGCGATGCGGGCGGTGGCGAGGAAGTCGTCTCTGATCGTCACTTCGCCGAACTTACCGCCGTTTCCCTGCTGTACGCCGACGTTCGCTTCATCGCGGATACCCGCCGTCGCCGGTGTCTTCGTTCTCGTCGTCGGGACGCCGCGGCGGCTGCGGCGGGCGGGAGTCGGTCATGGTAGCCCCAGGTGTGCGCGTGGTCACTCAACGCAACCGAAGCGTACTCGCGTCGGGTTGTGCGGCACGAGTTCCCTGTGCCGATCATGAGACATGACCTCAACCGGGATACGGGCCGCGACAGCCGGCGACATCGCCGGGATCTGCCGGTTCGGCGAGGAGCACATCCCGCCGCTCTACACGCCGCTGATCGGTGCGGAGGCAGCGCGCGAGCAGCTCAGGTTCTGGACCGAAGCGCAGATCGCCAGGGCCGTCACCAGGAACCTGATGGTCGTGGCGACCCGAGACGACGAGATCGTCGGCGTCGGGCAGCGCGGACGGCGCGATCCCGCCGCGGACTCCGACCACGTGATCTACAAGCTCTACCTCCACCCCGGCGTGCGCGGCCAGGGCATCGGCCCGCGCCTGATCGAGGCGCTCAGCGGGCAGATCGACGCGGACAGGATCTACGTCGAGCACTTCCGGGAGAACGAGCGGGCGGCGCGGTTCTACGAGCGCGAAGGCTTCAAGATCGAACGTGAGGAGAACGGCATCGTGTGGCGGTCCAGGCCGATCACTCGCCCCTGATCACCCGGCGCAACCGCGGCAGTCGTTCGGCCACCGCGCGTTCGGCACCCCGGCCCGTCGGCTCGTAGTAGTCGCGGCCCACCAGGTCGTCCGGCGCGTACTGCTGTGTCAGCACGCCTTCCGGCACGTCGTGCGGGTAGCGGTAGCCCTGGGCGTTGCCGAGTTTCGCCGCGCCCGCGTAGTGGCCATCGCGCAGATGTGGTGGCACGGCACCGATAGCGCCCTTGCGCACGTCGGCGATCGCCGCACCGATGGCGGTCGTCACGGCGTTGGACTTCGGCGCGGTGGCCAGGTGAATAGTGGCCTGGGCCAGGTTCAGGGCGCACTCGGGCAGACCGATGAGCTGCACGGCCTGCGCCGCGGCCACGCAGGTCTGCAAGGCCGTGGGGTCCGCCATGCCGACGTCCTCGCTGGCGTGGATCACCAGCCGCCGTGCGATGAACCTCGGGTCCTCCCCCGCCTCGATCATGCGGGCCAGGTAGTGCAGGGCGGCGTCGACGTCGGAGCCGCGGATCGACTTGATGAACGCCGACGTGACGTCGTAGTGCTGGTCGCCGTCGCGGTCGTACCGCACGGCCGCCTTGTCCACAGTGGACTCCAGCAGGGCCAGGGTGATCACACCGGAGTTCGACGCCACCGCCGAGTCCGCCGCGGCCTCCAGAGCGGTCAGCGAACGACGGGCATCCCCGCCCGCGAGCCGCACGAGGTGGTCCTCGGCGTCCGGCTCCACCACGACCGAGCCGCCGAGACCGCGGGCGTCCGACACCGCCCGGCGGATCACCGCGCGCACGTCGTCGTCGGTCAGGGACTTGAGCTGCAGCACCAAAGACCGCGACAACAACGGCGACACCACGGAGAAGAACGGGTTCTCGGTGGTCGCCGCTACCAGCAGCACGATCCGGTCCTCGACCGCGCCCAGCAGAGCGTCCTGCTGGGTCTTGGAGAACCGGTGCACCTCGTCGATGAACAACACGGTCGACTCGCCGGACCGCACCAGGCGACGCCGGGCCTCGTCGATCACGGCCCGCACCTCCTTGACGCCGGCCGACAACGCGGACAGCGCCACGAACCGCCGTCCGGTGGCGCGCGAGACCAGGGTCGCCAGCGTCGTCTTGCCGGTGCCGGGAGGCCCGTAGAGCATCACGGACGCCGGGGTCGCGCCCTCGACCAGACGGCGCAGCGGCGCGCCCGGCCCGAGCAGGTGGTCCTGGCCGACGACCTCGTCCAGCGTGGCCGGACGCATCCGCACGGCCAGCGGGGCGTTGGCCGCGATGCGCTCGGCCTTCTCCTCGTCGGTCGCGCCGAAGAGGCCCTCGTCGAACAGACCTTCGCTCATGCGTTCGACTCTAGCGCCTGCTCCACGGGTCCACGTTCGCGACAGCCGGGGCTGGTCATGTGCGAAAATCGCGTCTCGTGCCCATCCCACGCGCAGTGCTGCTCGCCGGACCGTCCGGCTCCGGCAAGTCGACGCTCGCCGCCCACCTCGGCTGGCCCGTGCTGCGCCTGGACGACTTCTACCGCGACGGCGACGACCCCGAACTCCCGAGGGACGAGCACGGGCGCGCGGACTGGGACGACATCAACTCCTGGAACGCCGACGCCGCGCTCAAAGCCGTCATCGAGCTCTCCGAGACGGGCCGCACCGAGGCACCGGTGTACTCGATCAGCGAGGACCGCAAGGTCGGCACCCAGACCATCGAGCTCGGCGACGCCCCCGCGTTCATCGCCGAGGGCCTGTTCGCGGACCTCCTCGTCCAAGGCGCGAAGGAAGCAGGCGTGCTCAAGGACGCGGTCGTGCTCGCCCCGAGCGCACCGGTCACGTTCGCCAGGAGGTTCGCCAGGGATGTCGCCGAGGCCCGCAAGCCGATCCCGACCCTGTTCCGGCGCGGCCTGCGGCTGATGCGCGAACAGCCGCAGGTGGTCAAGAGGTGCGTCGACGCCGGCATGCGCCGCACGACACCGCACAAGGCCAGGGTCGAACTCGCCGTGTGAGCCGGACCCGCACGGGTACCCGTCGGGCAATGACGAACATCCGCTTCGAGACCGCCACCCACGCCGGCGTCGTGATCGCGACCCCGGTGGGACGGCTCGAACTCGGCACCTACGCCGAACTGCGCGACGGCCTGCTCGACTACGCGTCCGACGAGCCGTGCGCGCTGATCGTGCGGCTGGGTCCGGGCTTCGAAGTGCCCGGCCACGCGATGCTCGCGGTGTTCAAGACGGTCTGGACGAGGATCTCGCGGTGGACCGGTATTCCCGTGGTGCTGCTCGCCGGGACCGCGACGCATCTCGCCACGTTGCGCTCCTCCGGAGTCTCGCGGTTCGTGTGCACCACGACGGATCTGAAGCAGGCGCTGGAGGCCGCGGAGCTGCCGCCGCACCGCGGGTTCCTGCGCGTGCCGCTGCCCAACTCGCCGACGGCGGCGATGACCGCGCGGACCGTCATGCGGGACACGTGCCGCGACTGGGACCTGGCCGAGGTGGTGGACGACGCGGTGCTCGTGGTGAGCGAACTGGTGGAGAACGCGGTCCGGCACGCCGGCTCCGAGCCGGTGCTGCGGATCGAACAACGGCCCCACGGCCTCTCGCTGGCCGTGCGGGACACCAGCCCGGAACTGCCGCGGCTCAACACCGCCGATCCCGAGGTGCCGGGGCATCGGGGCGTCCAGCTGGTCGACCACCTGAGCACCGAGTGGGGCTGCCTGCCGTCCTCGGACGGGGGGAAAATCGTGTGGGCCGTGCTCGTCTCCGCGGACGGCGGGTAGCGGTCACCATTTCGTGATCGAGTCGCGCTGTGACGAGCGGGCTGATCTGGCAGGATGCCGCTCACACATCGCCCAGGGGGTTGCCGCAATGTCCGAAACGCCCGGCTGGTCCTCGCCCGACCAGCAACCGAACCAGCCGCAGCAGCCGCCGCAGCCGCCTCCCGGCTACTACGCCCCGCCGCCGCCCGGACCGGCACCGACGATCAAGCCCGGCGTGATCCCGCTGCGCCCGCTGGCCGTGGGCGAGATCATCGACGGCGCCATCACCACGATGCGCAAGTACCCGGTGCTGCTGCTCGGTGCGGCCGCCGCTGTCGCCGCGGTCACCCAGATCGTCGGCCTGCTCGTGCAGCTGCCGTTCCTGGACGACCTCACCTCCGCGGCGACGATCGACCCGAACACGGTGACCCAGCAGGAGGCGATCGACCGCATCACGTCGGGCCTCGTCGGCTTCCTCACCGGCACGGCGCTCAGCATCCTGCTGCTGCTGATCGGCACGGTCTTCCTGTCCGGCTTCATCACCGTCGTCGTGGGTCACGCGGTGCTGGGCCGGCCGGTCACGTTCGCCCAGGCGTGGAACGAGTTCAAGCCGCGGCTGCTGCCGTTGCTCGGCGCGACGCTGCTGAGCAGCCTCGTGATCATGGTCGGCGTGGTCCTCTGCATCATCCCCGGCATCTGGCTCGGGGTGATGTTCTCGCTGATCGGCCCCGCGCTGGTGCTGGAGCGCTGCGGCGTCGGCGCCGCGTTCGGGCGTTCGCGGGCCCTCGTGAACGGCGCCTGGTGGCGGACGTTCGGCATCCTGGTGCTCGCCGCGATCATCAGCGGCGTGATCAGCTGGATCATCAGCCTCCCGTTCGGCCTGCTCGGCGCCGCGACGACCGGTTTCTCCTCCGACCCGACGGCGGCGCTGAGCGCCGGTTCGCTGGTGCTGTCGGCGATCGGCGGCATCATCGCGCAGACGATCACGCTGCCGTTCTCGTCCGCCGTCAACGTGCTGGTCTACGTCGACCGCCGGATGCGGGCGGAGGGCATGGACATCGAACTCCAGCGGGCCGCGGGACATGGCGGTATCTGACGTACCGGTAGATCTCGACCGCGACGAGGCCAGGGAGGCGGCCGCCAGGGAGCTCGGCAACCCGGCGTACGTCTCCGACGACCCGAACCCGATCGAACGCGCCTTCCGCTGGGTGCTGGAGAAGCTGGGCGTGCTGTTCGCGGGTGCGGGCGGCATGAGCGGCATCACCGCGATCACGGTCCTCGTCGTGGTCGTGGTGATCCTCGTGATCGTCATCAGGCTCCGCGTGAGCCGCAACGTCCGTGCCGCGCGGTCAGCCGACTCCGTGTTCGGCGGCAAGGTCATGACCGCCGCCGAGCACCGCGCGGCGGCGGAACGCGCCGCGGCGGCAGGAGATCTGGCCGAGGCGGTGCGTGAACGCTTCCGCGCCGTGGTGCGGGAACTGGAGCAGCGCGGCGTGCTCGACCCGCGGGCCGGCCGTACGGTGGACGAGGTGGCGATCGAGGCGGGGCACGCCCTTCCGGTGCTGGCGGACGACCTGCGCGGCGCGGCCGTGCAGTTCGACGACGTCTGGTACGGCGGCCGGCCGGCCACGGCGCAGGGGTACCAGCAGCTGGTCTCCGTGGACGACAGGGTGCGCGCATGACGGCGGTGTCCCCCGACGCCGGCCGGATCTGGACTGCCGCGCGCGGGCCGTTGGTGATCGGCGTGATCATCCTGTTCACGGCCGTCGTGATCACGTTGATCCGCGGTGGTGGTGAGGGCGGTTCGCTGGACCCGCGCTCGTACCGGCCGGAGGGCAGCCACGCCGTGGTCGCGCTGCTGGAGCAGAACGGCGTGCGGGTCGAACGGACCGAAGACGCGTCCTCCGTGTCGTCGCTGGAGGGTGCGACGCTGTTCGTGACCCAACCGAACCTGATCGACCCCGCGCGACTGGCGAGTTTGACCAAGCGTGCCGCGGCCACCGTGCTGCTCGCGCCCGCCGCTGCCGGCCTGCGCCGGGTGGAGGTGGAAACCCGTGAGCCGGGCTGCCCGCTGGCGGCCAGGGCGGGTGCGGCCAAGACCGGCGGGTTCGTGTACGACGGCGAACAGCGTTGCTACGACTCGACTCTGGTCCGCACGGGCACGGTGACGACGCTCGGGTTCGGCGCGATCTTCACCAACCGCGACCTCGACGCCGACGGCAACGCGGCGCTCGCGTTGTCGTTGCTGGGCCAGCACGAACGGCTCGTCTGGTACATGCCGTCGGCCGCGGACCGCTCGCAGCAGAAGTCGTTCACGGACCTGGTGCCGGACGGCTGGAAGTTCGGCGCGTTCCAGCTCGGCGTCGCGGCCGTGGTGATCGCGTTGTGGCGGGCGCGCAGGCTGGGCCGGGTGGTGACCGAGCCGCTGCCGGTGGTGGTGCGCGCGGCCGAGACCGTGGAGGGCAGGGCGCGGCTGTACCGCAGCTCCCGCGCTTCCACACACGCCGCTGCGGTGTTGCGCCAGGCTTCGCGTGACCGGCTGGCCCCGTTGCTGGGGCTGCCGGTGGGCGAGGACGTGTCGGCGGAGGTCGCCCGCAGGACGTCGCGATCCGTCGCGGACGTCAGGACTTTGCTCTATTCGCAGGAGCCGGTGGACGACCGGGGGCTGGTCGCGCTGGCATCAGAGCTCGATGCCGTGGAGAACGAGGTACGCAGGGGATGACTGTCACCGTCTCGACCGAGGAAGCACGCTCGGCGCTGGTCGCGTTGCGCTCGGAGATCGGCAAGGCCGTGGTGGGCAACGACTCCGCCGTGACGTCGCTGATCCTCGCGTTGCTGTGCAAGGGACACGTGCTGCTGGAGGGCGTGCCGGGCGTCGCGAAGACGTTGCTGGTGCGGGCGATGGCTCGGGCGCTCGACCTGCAGACGACGCGGGTGCAGTTCACGCCGGACCTGATGCCCGGTGACCTGACCGGGTCGCTGGTCTACGACTCGCACAACGCGGCTTTCTCGTTCCGCGAGGGGCCGGTGTTCACGAACCTGCTGCTGGCGGACGAGATCAACCGGACGCCGCCGAAGACGCAGGCCGCGCTGCTGGAGGCGATGGAGGAGCGGCAGGTGTCGGCCGACGGCAAGACCCGCCCGCTGCCGACGCCGTTCATCGTCGTGGCGACGCAGAACCCGGTGGAGTACGAGGGCACCTATCCCCTGCCCGAGGCGCAGCTGGACCGGTTCCTGCTCAAGGTGACCATGCCGATTCCGGCGCGTGAGCACGAGATCGACGTGCTGACGAGGCACGCCACGGGCTTCGATCCGCGTGATCTCTCCTCGTTGTCCCCGGTCGCCGGGGCAACGCACCTGGACGCTGGTGCGGCCGCCGTGCGTTCGCTGACCGTGGCGCCTGAGGTCATCGCTTACGTGGTGGACGTCTGCCGGGCCACTCGGCAGTCTCCCGCTGTGCGCCTGGGGGTTTCTCCGCGTGGTGCCACGGCTCTGCTGGCGGTGGCACGGGCGTGGGCGTGGCTGTCCGGGCGGGACTACGTGACGCCGGACGACGTGAAAGCGTTGGCGCGCCCGGCTTTGCGGCACCGGCTGGAGCTGCGTCCGGAGGCCGAGCTGGAGGGCGTGACGGCGGACGGCGTGCTGGACGGCGTGCTCGGCATGGTCCAGGTGCCGCGCTGACGTGGCGCTCACGGGCCGCGCGGGGCTGCTCGCGCTCATCGGTGTTCTGGTCGTCGGACTCGTCTTGCCTTCGTGGCAAGGGATTCTCGTGCTGCTCGGCGTGCTGGTCCTGTGCGTTTTCGTGGACCTGGCGCTGGCGGGCGGGGTTCGGCGGCTGACGTTCTCCCGTTCCGGGGCCACCTCGGTGCGGACGGGCGAGCTGTGCACGGTGTCGCTGACCGTGCGGAACCCCGGGCGGCGGGTGCGGGGTGTGCTCCGGGACGCGTGGGCGCCTTCCGCCGGTGTGGTCGCGGACCGGGTTCCGGTCGACGTGCCCGCGGGTGGCTCGCGGACTTATGCCTTTGAGCTGCGGCCGGTGCGTCGCGGGGATCGCGTTTCCGACCGTGTGACCGTGCGGTCTGTCGGGCCGTTGGGGATCGCGGCGCGGCAGGGCTCGCACGTCGTGCCGTGGACCGTGCGCGCGTTGCCCCCGTTCCACAGCCGTCGCCACCTGCCGCCGCTGCTGGAACGCTTGCGCGAGCTGGACGGCCGCCGGGCCTCGTTGATCCGTGGTGCCGGCACGGAGTTCGACTCGTTGCGCACCTACGTGATCGGCGATGACGTGCGGTCGATCGACTGGCGTGCCTCGGCTCGGTCGTCCGATGTCGTGGTGCGGACGTGGCGGCCCGAGCGCGACCGGCAGGTGACGATCGTGCTCGACACGGCTCGCACCGCTGCCGGACGCGTCGACGGCACTCTGGGTGGCCTGCCGCGGCTCGACACGTCGATGGACGCGGCGTTGTTGTTGTCCGCCTTGGCTTCGCACGCTCGGGACCAGGTGGACTTCCTGGCGTTCAGCACGAAGGTGCGGGCTTCGGTGCCGCGGGCGACGCTGCCTGTTCTGGTGCAGGCGATGGCTCCTCTGGAAGCCGAGCTGGTGGAGTTCGACGCTCGCGGTGTGGTGGCGGAGGTGCTGCGCCGGGCCGGCCGGCGTTCGCTGGTCGTGCTGCTGACGTCGCTGGAGCCGTCGATCGAGCACGGATTGCTGCCGTTGCTGCCCGCCTTGGCTTCCCGGCACCGGCTGCTGATCGCTTCGGTGTCCGATCCCGCCGTGCACGCGATGGCTGCCGGGCGGGGCGATCTGGAGTCTGTTTATGGCGCCGCTGCTGCGGAACGGACGTTGGCTGAACGCCGCCGTCTGACCGCTTTGCTCGCACGGCACGGCGTGGACGTGGTGGACGCACTGCCCGACGAACTGCCGCGCGCGCTCGCGGATCGCTACCTGTCGTTGAAGGCCGCGGGCAAGCTCTAGACCGACGTGGGTGCGATGTCCTCACGTTCGCTGGCGTCCACGTCTCCGGTCTCCCCCTGCTGCGCCGCCCGCCTCCCGATGACGAACACGTAGAGCAGGAACAGGATTTCGGCGACGGCCCCGATGCCCACGCGGGCCCACGTCGGCAGGCCGGACGGCGTCACGAACCCTTCCAGGACACCGGAGACGAGCAGCACCACGACGAGCCCCAGCGCCACGGCCACCACCGAACGCCCCTCGGACGCCAGCGCGGCGGTGCGGGTGCGTTTGCCGGGGTCGATCACCTGCCAGCCCAGGCGCATGCCGATGCCCGCCGCGACGAACACCGCCGTCAGCTCCAGGAGTCCGTGCGGGGCCAGGAGTCCCAGGAACTCGGGGCCGCGGCCGGCGCCGAACATCAGGCCGAGGCCGACCGCGAGGTTCACGGCGTTGGTCAAGAGCAGGTAGATCGGCGGGATGGCGAACAACACGCCGAGCAGCAGGCACGTGGCGGAGACCCAGGCGTTGTTCGTCCACACCTTCGCCGCGAACGACCCGGCCGGATCGCTGGAGTAGTAGCTCTCGTAGCCGCCGCCGACCTTGGTCATCTCGCGCAGCTCGTCCGGCGCGGCGATGGTCGCCTGCACGTCCGGGTTCGCCGCGATCCAGGCCGCCATGATGCCGCTGAGCAGGTAGAACACCACGCCCGCCGGCACCCACCAGCGCCAGCCGAGGTAGATCGCGGCGGGCAGCCGGTGCGTGAAGAACTTCGTGAAGATCTGCCACGCGGGCGTGTGCGTGCCGGTGAGCTTGGAGCGCGCCCGCGCCACCAGCGACGACAGCCGTTCGACCGTGGCCGGGTCCGGCGTCTGGCTGCGCACGACCGACAGGTGCGTCGTCACCCGCTGGTACAGCTCGATCAGCTCGTCGGCCTCGGCCCCGCTGAGCCGGCCCGACCGCTTGACCAGCTGCTCGAGCCGCTGCCACGACGCGCGGTGGCGATCGATGAACACGTCCAGATCCACGATGAGTCACACTATCCGCGTGGGGGACCTCGTTACCGGTGAAGCCGTAGTTCTGGACCTGCGCGTCGCTCAGCTCGCGAGCAGGGCGGTGGCGTTCGCGTTCGACGTCGCTTGTCAGTTCCTGCTGTTGCTGCTCGTGTTCCTGCTGGCGCCGGTCGGGTTCGACGACGCGCTGCAGTCCGCGATCGCCCTGACGTTGCTGGTGCTCGTGCTCATCGGCTATCCGACTCTGGTCGAGTCGCTGTCGCGCGGCCGCTCGCTCGGCAAGCTCGTGATGGGCCTGCGGGTCGTGCGCGACGACGGCGGCTCGATCCGGTTCCGGCACGCCCTGGTGCGCGCGCTGGGCGGCTTCTTCGTCGACTTCTGGGCGCTCGGCCTGCTCGGCACCGTGGCGTTGTTCGTGTCCCTGTTCTCCTCGAAGGGCAAACGGGTCGGCGACTACCTGGCGGGCACCGTCGTCATCCACACCCGCGTGCCGCAGCAGGAGGTCGAGCTGATCGACATGCCGCCGCAGCTGGCCGAGTGGGCGCGCGGCCTCGACCTGTCGCAGCTGCCGGACGAGCTGGTGCTGGCGGCGCGGCAGTACCTGGCGCGGTATCACGAGCTGGGCGAGCAGGCGCGGTGGGAGCTGGGCACGCGGCTTTCGAACGACGTCGGTGCCGCGATTCGGTCGCCGCGGGTCGACTACACGCATCCGCACCCGTATCTGGCGGCGGTGCTGGCGGAACGGCGCCGGCGCGCGGCCGGTTGATCATGTACTGATCCTCGCCCGGCGCAGTCGTTCAGGCGCTTGTTCCTTCACTGCGGTGAGCGAGATCGGCGCGTTCCCGTGCAGGGCTTCCCAGCGCGCGTTGTGCAGAGCGGTCCAGAGGCTGGCGGCCCAGGCGATCTCCAGTTCCTCTTCAGTGAACTCTCTTCGGCGAGCCTCCTGGTAGGTCTCCAGGAACGCCTGCGAACTCTCCACGGGCACCAGGGACGGCGGCGGATCGTTGGCGAACGCTCCGGCCGCCGCGCCTGCCAGTGCCGCTTCCGGTTGCCACGCCAGGCTGTCCCAGTCGTGCACCGCCCAGATTTCACCGGATCGCCAGCGGAGGTTCTGCGCCTCGAAGTCCGCGTGACCGAGCACGCACGGCAGATCCGTGGCCCGCAGGCGTTTGCGGATCCGTTCCGCCGTGTCGACGACGAACGACGGCACCACGCTCTGGTCGCGGGAGTCGAGGAAGCCGATCGCGGGCCACAAACCGGGACCGTCGTGGTCCCATCTCGCCCATCGCGGGTTCGGCAGCGGAGGCGGAACGCTCACGGTCGCCAGTTCGGCCATCAACCGGGCGAACACGGCGGCATAGCGACGGGCGACAGGTGGTGTGTCACCGCGCAGGACCGAACCGCCCGGCAAGGACGATTCGGCGTGCACGGCCAAAGTGCCGGCGAAGGTCACCGGCGTGAGCGGGCGGGGGCACGGAAACCCCCGCCCGGCAAGCAAAGCCTGCGCGGTCAGGCACGACTCCGCGCGGCCGTCGTCCTCGCGGGCCTTCACGTAGACCTCGCGGCCGTCGGCCAGCCGCACGCCGAACACCGAGGAGATCGACACCCGCTCGTACAGCACTTCGGCCGGTTCACTCCCCAGGTGCTCCGCGCACCAGGCCCGCAGGTCGAACGTCACGCAGGCGACTCTGCCACGTGCGGCTGGTAGGGCATGCCGAACAGCTCGGCCATCTGCAGCGGGTTCATGTAGTCGTCGTAGCGCGTGATCTCGCCGTCGCGCAGGTGGATGATCGCGACGGCCGTGAAGGTGTAGTAGTCCTGCTTCACCTTCGACCAGCCGCGGTGCGTGATCTCGGCGACCGCCACGGAGGGATCGTTGGTGCGCCAGCAGTTCGCCTGGACCTCCTGGATCTCGATCTTCTCCCGCACGTTGGAACCGCGGACCCTGGTGAAGAAGCCGCGGATCTCCTCGCGGCCTTTGATCTCCGGAGGCTGCCAGTGCGCCGGGAACCGGTAGGCCATGACGCCGTCCTCGGCGAAGAGGTCGGCGAAGTCGCTGTGCGTGGCCTCCCCCGCGACCATCTGGCGGACGTGCTCGACGATCTGTTCGGGCGTGCGTGTCATCTGTCGTGCCCCCATCTCTAGAATCGGAACGGTGACCCCGGTTATGACGATACGGAACGCGCGCCCCGGTTGGCAACGATGAGGGCCGATGCGGCGCGGAATCGCGAGAAGGTGCTGGAAGCGGCGCGGGAGTTGTTCGCGGCGCAGGGCTTCGACGTGCCGCTGGACGAGATCGCGGCCAGGGCCGGCGTCGGGCCCGGCACGGTCTACCGGCACTTCCCGACGAAGCAGGCGCTGTTCCAGGCCGTCACGGAGGCGCGGGTGGCGGCGATGATCGAGTCGGCGGCACTGCCCGCCGAAGATCCCAGAGCGGCGCTTTTCGCGTTCCTCGGGCGAATGGCGGAGGAGGCGTCGGCGAAGCGGGACATGTCCGACGCGATCACCGTGACACCCGAGCTGCGCAAGAGCCTGCACGCGACGCTGGGCGGCCTGCTGCACAAGGCTCAGGAGGCGGGCGAGGTGCGCACCGACGTCACGGCCACGGACCTGGTGATCCTCATGAAGGGGATGCTGCAGAGCCTGCACGAGGGCGGCAACCCCGACGTGCTGCTGCAGATCGTGCTGACCGGGCTTCAGTCGAGCCGGAAGCCGTAGGGCAGCTCCAGGCGGTGCCGCGCCAGCAGGTCGGCGTCGGCGAGGATCTCGCGGGTCGGACCGTCCGCGACGACCACGCCGTCGTCGACCAGCACGCTGCGAGGGCAGATCTGCAGCGCGAACGGCAGGTCGTGCGTGACCATCAGCATCGTGCGGCCCAGACCGAGCAGCAGTTCGGCCAGCTCCCTGCGCGCCACCGGTTCGAGGTTCGCGGACGGCTCGTCCAGCACCAGGATCTCGGGGTCGCACGCCAGCACCGAGGCGAGAGCCACGCGTCGGCGCTGGCCGCCGGAGAGGTGCAGCGGCGAGCGGTCCGCGACGGATTCCATGCCCACGGCGGACAACGCGCGAGCAACACGACCGTCCACATCGGACATACCGAAGTTCTGCGGGCCGAACGCGACGTCCTCGCGCACGGTCGGGCAGAACAGCTGGTCGTCCGGATCCTGGAAGACGAGACCGACCCGGCGGCGGATCTCGCGCAGGCTCCGCTTCGAGACCTCCAGCCCCGCAACGGAAACCGTGCCGGAGCCACCCGCGAGAACCCCGTTGAGATGCAGGGCGAACGTCGTCTTGCCGGCCCCGTTCGGGCCGAGCACCGCGACCCGTTCCCCGCGCGAAACCCGCAGGTCGACGCCGAACAGGGCCTGGTGGCCGTCGGGATAGGCGAAGGCGAGCTTCGAGACCTCCAGCGCGGGCGCGGCCGGGGTCTCCGGCACGATCGTCGCCGAGCCTCCCGGCCTGCCCGTCCAGCCGCGCGACACCATCGCCAGGTGCACCCTCTCTCCGCGTTCGTAGGACCGGATGAACAGCGTGCCGACCGAGCGCGCCATCGCTCCCGCCTGCCACAGGAACCGCGGGTCATCACCACGGGAGATGCGTGCGACTCGCATGCGTTTCGCTTCCCCCACAACGACTTCGCCGTAGCGGAGCATCAGCGTGGCGATCATGATCAACGGCGCCGGCACCCGCAACGCCTGCAGACCGCGCAGCAACTCCCCCGGCGCCGTCGTGGCGGCCAGGGTCAGGCTGATCAGCACGCCCAAGGTGCCCTTGGCGAGGATGTTCCAGCCCGCCAAAGAGCCTTCGACCGAGACCGAGAACCCGAGGAACGAAGTGCGCGGGTCCGTGCCGAAAATCGGCAGCAGGAACGCGAGCACCACGAACGGCACCTCGATCACCGCGCGCTTCACGAACCACAGCACCGGAACCCGCGCCACCGACCACACCGCGACGATCACCAGCAGGTACAGGCCGAACAACGGAAACATCGTGCGTGGAGTCGCCACGACGCCCAGCACCGCCGCGAACGCCACGAGGATCTTCACGTGGGGCGCGAGGCGGTGCACCGGCGAGTCGCCGGCGTGATGGAGGACGTCGTGGCTACCGCTCATCGAACGTCAGACTTCTTGCGCAGCATCCAAAAGAGACCGAACGACAAAGCCAGCACCACGACCACGCCGAGCACGCCCGCGAGCCCGGTGAACTTGTCGTCACCGCCGAGCGCGTAGTCGGCGAAAGTGCTGCCCGCCAACGGATGTTCCCGCGCGTGCTGGGCGATCCCGGTGTCCTCGACCGTCCTGTCCAGGCCGTCCGGGTCACCGGAAGCGAAGTACGACAGCACGCCCGCGATCAGCAGCGAGACGAACGCGAACCCGATGAAGAACTTCTTCACGACCGGACCTCCAACGGCTTTGCGCTGCCCCGCAACAAGTACACGAGATCGGGCCGGATCGACGCGACCGACGTGACCGTGACGGCGGTGATCAAGCCCTCACCGATGCCGATCAACGCGTGCAGCCCCCACATCAGCAGCGCGACCTTGCCGATCTCCACCCCGCCCGCGCCACCGATCGCGTACTCGATCACGAACCCGGTGGCGGCGACCACGGTGTTGATGAACGCCGAGACGAACGCGACCGCGGCCAGCCCGCCCTTGCCGCGCTCAGCGAGCTTGCGCAGCGCGATCGCGACGAAGAACCCGGTCGCGGTGCCGATCAGCGCCATGTTCGTGACGTTGGCGCCGAGCGCGGTGAGCCCGCCGTCCGCGAACAGCAGCGCCTGCACCACCAGCACGATCGTCACGCACAACGCGCCGACGTACGGGCCGACCAGGATCGCCGCCAGCGCACCGCCGAGCAGGTGACCGGACGCGCCGGGCAGGATCGGGAAGTTGATCATCTGGACGGCGAAGATGAACGTGGCCACCAGGCCCGCCATCGGAGCGGTGCGGTCGTCGAGGTCCGCGCGTGCCTTGACCAACGCGAACCCGACGCCGAGCGCCGCGATGACGAGGAAGGCCACGGAGGTCGGCGCGTTCAGCAGTCCGTCGCTCATGTGCATGGCAACAGGTGACATGTGCGATCACGCTAATTGCCGGAGCGCGGTTATGGCCAGAACTGTGCAACAACAATTTGCAGGCAAGTACGCGGTGATGGTCACACCGAGGCCTTCGGATCGCGAGCCCGCCTCGGTTCGCCGCCCTAGTCATCGGATGAATTCTGCGTAAGATCCCTTCCGCCGCCGCCACGGCCTGGAGGGACGAACAGTGACAGAGCTGTCGCGCAGAACCTTTCTGTACGGGACAGGCGCGGCCGTAGGTGCTTCCGCGCTCGGCGGAGGGGTCGCGGCCGCTGCTCCCGATCAAGTTCAGACATCGGGTCACCGGAACGTCCACCGGGACGTCGTGAGCGATGCTCGCATGGAGTGGAAGCAACTGCCCAAGAGCTGGGGCGACAGCCCGTTCCTCGCGAACGGCTTCCTCGGCGTGCAGGTCTACGCCGGTCGCACGCCGAACGAGCTGAAGCTCATGCTGAGCCACTCCGAGGTGCAGGACCAGCGCGAGCACTGGGAGGCCGCGATCGGCCTGTCGAGGCTGCCGATCGGGTACCTGACCTTGGCTTTCGCCGGCGCGATCACCGCGGTCGACTGGACGCTGGACCTGTGGAACGCCGAGCTCACCGGCACGGTGACCACCACGCAGGGCAGCGCCTCCTTCACGATGCTGGTGCACAACGCGCGCAGCACCTTCCTCGCGCGGGTCAAAGGTGAGGTGACCTGGGGTTTCCAGCCCCTGCAGTCGGCCACGACCCGCACGATCCGCAAGCCGGCCGACTACACGGCCAACCCCGACGCGACGCTGGGCACGGGCAACGGCGTCTCGTACGCCGCACAGCCGCTCCACGCGGGCGGTGGCTACACCACGGCCTGGCAGGCCCGTGACGGCCGGTTCGCGGCCCACGTGGCGTACACACACCCCGCGGACACGCACACCTCCGACGCGATCCGCGAGGTGCGCCAGGCGTTGTCGATCCCGTTCGAGGTGCTGACGCAGCAGCATCGTCGCTGGTGGAACGCCTACTTCGCGAAGTCGCTGGTCTCGGTGCCGGACAAGCTCGTGCAACGCTTCTACTGGGCGCAGATCTACAAGATGGCCGCCGCGACCCGTGCCGACGCGCCGGTGATCTCCGAGTGGGGCCCGTGGTTCCCCGAGGCGGGCGCCAGCTGGACGGCCGTGTGGTGGAACCTCAACGTCCAGATCTCGTATCCGCTGATCAACGGCTCGAACCACCACGAGCTCGACGCCGTCACCACGACGTTGAAGCGCTTCGAGCACCACCTCGAACTGAACGTGAACCCGGCCTACCGCGACGGCAACTCGTACGCGATCTGCCACCCCGGCGACCGCACGCTGCGCTCCGGCCCGCGCTACTGCGGCGTCCCCGGCGTGGCGCCGAATGACCACACGGGCAATCTTCTGTGGGCCTGCCACAACGTCTGGCTGGGCTACCGGCACACGATGGACAAGCGGATCCTGTCCGACGTCCTGTTCCCGATCCTGACCAAGGCCGTCAACTACTACGCGCGGTTCCTCATCGAGGGCGCCGACGGCAAGCTGCACCTGCCGGAGACGCGTTCGCCGGAGTACGCCAACGCCACGGACACCACGTACGACCTGTCGCTGATCCGCTGGGGCGTGCGCACGTTGCTGTCCATCGAGGAGAACGCGCGCTGGCGCGACATCCTCACCCGCCTGGTCCCCTACGCCCAGGGTCCCAACGGCGTGCTGATCGGCAAGGACGTGTCGCTCAACGACTCGCACCGCCACTTCTCGCACATGCTGTGGTTCTACCCGTTGCGCGAGCTGACCTACGACATGCCCGAGCACCGGGATCTGATCAACCGCACGTTCGACCACTGGACCTCGCGGCAGCAGCTGTGGGCCGGCTACAGCTACGGCGCCGCGTCCGCGATGGCGTCGGCGATGGGCCGCCCGGACGAGGCGCTGTCGTTCCTGCGCTACTTCCTGGACCGCAAGCAGGTGGGCACCAACGCCGTCCTCACCGAGAACACCTTCTACCGCGAGGGCGGCAACCTCGCGATCGAGTCGCCGCTCATGTCCGGCCAGGCCGTCCTCGAAATGATGGTCCAGTCGCACAACAACGTCGTGCGCGTCTTCCCGTCCATCTCATCTTCGTGGGCGGACGCGTCGATCTCCTCGTTGCGAACCCAAGGCGCGTTCCTGGTCGACGCCTCCCGCTCGGCCGGCCGCACCGACTGGGTCCAGGTCCACTCGGAGGCGGGTTCTCCCCTGCTCCTGGAGCACGGCATCACCGGCGACATCGACGTGCGCGACAACTCGGGCCGCCGGCTCAACTACAAGCAACGCGGTTCGGCCATCGAAATCCCGCTTCGCCGAGGTCAGACGGCCGTGGTCTCCCGACGCGGCACCCGCCCCGACGTCTCAGCACGCGATGTGGCCGCCAACGGCTCGTCCTCGCGCTGGGGTCTGCCGTAACGTACAAATTCGAACATTCGGGTTTGCACGGACGAGTGGGGTGTACACAGTGGATCTTCAGCACTGGCTCAACGAAGCGCTGGCCAACCACGAGAAGTGGACCGCCGAGTACGGCTCCTTCTCCCCCCACTCGTCCCTGCAGGTCGACCCGACGCTCTTCTCCTCGGCCCTGGCCGAACTCCAGGACCGCCTGCGCGACAACTACCCGTTCTTCCACCCGCGCTACGCGGGCCAGATGCTCAAGCCTCCACACCCGGCAGCCGTCGTCGGCTACCTCAGCGCGATGCTGATCAACCCGAACAACCACGCCCTGGACGGCGGCCCGGCCACCGCCGCCATGGAGCGCGAGGTCGTCTCCGGCCTGGCGCACATGTTCGGCTACGGCGACGAGCACCTCGGCCACCTGACCTCCAGCGGCACGATCGCCAACCTGGAAGCCCTCTTCGTAGCCCGCTCGCTGCACCCCTCTCGCGGCGTCGCCTACTCCTCCGAGGCCCACTACACCCACTCACGCATGTGCGGCGTCCTCAACATCGAGGGCCATCCGGTCGCCGTGGACAGTCGCGGCCGCATGGACCTTGACGCCCTCGAAGCGCTCCTGAAGACCGGCAAGGTCGGCACCGTCGTAGTCACCCCGGGAACCACCGCGCTGGGCGCCATCGAACCGGTGCACCTCGTACTGGACCTCGCACGCCGCTACGACGCACGGGTGCACGTGGACGCCGCCTACGGAGGCTTCTTCACCTTGTTGTCCGGCACGGACCTGGCCCCCGAACCGTGGCAGGCCATCGCGTCGTGCGACTCCGTGGTCGTAGACCCGCACAAGCACGGCCTACAGCCCTACGGCTGCGGCGCGGTCCTGTTCCGCGACCCGTCCGTGGGCCGCTTCTACCTCCACGACTCCCCCTACACCTACTTCACCTCGGACGAGATGCACCTGGGCGAAATCAGCCTGGAATGCTCCCGCGCGGGCGCGGCGGCCGCAGGCTTGTGGCTGACGTTGAGGTTGCTGCCTTTGACCCGCGACGGTCTGGGCGAAGTCCTGGCGGCCGGACGGCGGGCAGCCGTGCGGTGGGCGTCGATCATCCAGGAGTCGGACGCTCTGGAGCTCTACCAGGAGCCCGAACTGGACATCGTCACGTACTTCCCCCGCACGAACCCCCTGACGCTGTCCGCTGTGGACACCGCCTCGCACCGGGTCATGGAGACGGGCATGAACGCGGCCGTCGACCCGATCTTCCTGAGCGTCGCCCGCGCCTCGAAGGCCGCCTTCGCACTGAGGCATCCGGACGTCGCGGCCGATGTGGACGGCGCCCGTGTGCTCCGCAGCGTGCTGATGAAGCCGGAGTCCGAGGACTACCTCGACACCC
>NZ_JBEXPJ010000071.1:0-40452 GCF_040611995.1 Lentzea sp. NPDC006480 | reverse complement strand
TTGGACATCCTGCGGATCAACGGTGTCGAGGTCGGCATGGTGATCTGCGAGGACCTGTGGCAGGACGGCGGCCCGATCACCGCGCTGGGTGACGCGCCCGAACTCCCAGAGGTCGAGGTGGTTCGCCTCGGCCTTGAAGCTCATGTCGCCGGCCGGGTCATCTCCTCGGTAGAGGTGCTGCACCCACGTGCCATCCGCCGGCACGACCTGGGCTCCGCGGACTTCTGCGCGCGCTTGGTCTCGCAACCGATGGTTGCCGCCAAGCGCCGCGGCAAGTACCTCTGGGTCGAACTGGCCGACAAAGCCGCCATGCTGGCCCACCTGGGCATGAGCGGCCAAATGCTCGTCCAGCCCGCTGAGGCTCCGGACGAGAAACATCTTCGAGTGCGGTTCCGGTTCGCCGATGGCGGCCCGGAGCTGCGCTTCGTCGACCAAAGAACCTTCGGCGGTCTCGCGCTCGCCGAACTCGTCGAGGTCGACGGCACCCTGGTCCCCGACTCGGTCGCGCACATCGCCCGCGACCCGATGGACCCTCTTTTTTCCCGTGATGCTGCCGTGCGCGCGTTGCGCCTGCGTCACACCGAGATCAAACGTGCCCTGCTCGACCAGACCCTCGTGTCCGGCATCGGCAACATCTATGCCGACGAGGCGCTGTGGCGGGCCAAGCTGCACGGCACCCGGATGACGGACAAGCTGACCAAGCCGAAGGCCGCTGAGCTGCTGGATCACGCCACCGACGTGATGCGTGAGGCGCTCGGGCAGGGTGGCACGTCGTTCGACGCGCTGTACGTCAACGTCAACGGCCAGTCCGGGTACTTCGACCGCTCACTCAGTGCCTACGGCCAGGAGAACCGTCCGTGCAAGCGGTGCGGCGCGGTGATCGTGCGAGAGCCGTTCATGAACCGCTCCTCCTACTCGTGCCCGCGCTGCCAGCCCCGCCCGAGGTTCTGAGCGCCGGATGAAGATCCTCATCGCCGTCCTGCTGCTCGCCCTCGCGGGCTGCACCGGTGCTGAGCCTCCTGGCCGCGGCCCCGTCAACGAGCCTGCTGTCTCGTCCGACCAGCCTGCCTCCAAGATGCCGAAGGTGTCCGGCCTGCGGCTCAGCGAGGCGCGCGACGTGCTGCTCGTCCACGGCTACCGCGTGACCGAGGAAGACGCGACCGGGCAGAACAGGCCGGTCCTGGAACCGTCGAACTGGGTGGTCGTCGCGCAGTCGCCCGAGGCCGACGCCGAGGCGCCCAACGGCTCGCGGGTCGTGCTGAAGCTGCGCAAACCGACTGATCCCTCGACCAGCCAGGAACCGGCCGCCAAGGGCACCGTGCCGAACGTCGTGTGCCTGGATCTGCAGAAGGCGCAGGACACGTTGCAGGCCGCGGGCTTCTACCTCCTCGGATCCGAGGACGCGACCGGTCAGGGCCGGCAGCAGCTCGTCGACCGGAACTGGGTCGTGGTGAGCCAGTCGGCGCCTGCGGGCAGCACGCCGGATCCGAAGACCAAGATCACGCTGGGTGCCGTGAAGTTCGGCGAGCCCACCGGCGCCTCCGGCTGCCAGAGCTGACAACCCGCGCTCAAGCCCGCACGTCCTGTGATCGACCCCTTTCGCCGGCCCTGTCATCTCGAAGCAGTAACGCGTTAGACAGTACTGCGCAGTGCGTAGTAGTGTTCAGCGCGGAAGAGCGGGTCGGAGGGGCGATGGACACCAGTCAGCTGCTCAAGGGAGTGCTGGACATGGCCGTTCTTGCGGTTCTGCGCAAGGACGACGGGTACGGGTACGACGTGGTGCGCAGACTGCGCGCCGGGGGACTGAACGAAGTCGGGGACGCGTCGGTGTACGGGACGCTGCGGCGGCTCTACAACGCGGGGATGCTGACCTCGTACGTGGTGCCGAGCGAAGAGGGGCCGCACCGCAAGTACTACAGCATCAACGAGACCGGGCGGGTGCGCCTGGCTGAGTCGAGGGAGACGTGGAGGTCGTTCGCCAGCACGCTGGACGGCCTGCTCGAGGAGGTCGCAGCATGAACACGCAGGCACTCGGGGTCGAGTACTACCTGGCCGGGATGCGTGCGGCCCTCGACGACCTGCCGCCCGGCGAGGTCGCCGAGATCATGGAGGACGTCAGCGCGCACGTCGCTGAGCTGTCGACCGAGCTCGGCGAGAACGAGACGCTGGAGCAGCGGCTCGGGTCGCCCGAGCAGTACGCGCAGGAACTGCGGCAGGCCGCCGGGTATCCGCCGCGGACCGAGCGGTTGCCGGTCACGACCAAGGGCAAGCTGATCACGCGGCCGCGGGCGGCGGC
The DNA here is from genome assembly GCF_040611995.1 of Lentzea sp. NPDC006480. Lineage (NCBI taxonomy): Bacteria > Bacillati > Actinomycetota > Actinomycetes > Pseudonocardiales > Pseudonocardiaceae > Lentzea > Lentzea sp. NPDC006480. Next base: position 38,156 of record NZ_JBEXPJ010000071.1, on the reverse strand, counting down.
GTGGGGGCTGGCGATCGCCACGGGCGTCACGTTGCTCGCGGGGGCCGCCGCACTGAGGGAGCCGGCGATCCTGCTGGTGCCCGGAGTGCTGCTGGTGCTGAGCCTCGCGTTGGTGCACGACCGCGGGGCGACCCAGCAGGAGATCATGAACCTGCCGGAGACGCGCCGGATCCAGCAGTGGCTGACGCCGGAGGAGGGCACGCCCGCCGAGCGGGCGCTGACCTACCTGAAGTCGTTGCAGCCCGCGTGGTGGCTGGTGCGGGCAGGCCTGCTCGGGCTCGGGGCCGTGCTGCTCGCCGGCCGCGACATCCTCGGGTTCCTGGTCGTCGCCGCGATCGCGATCATCTCGGTGTTCGCGGGCCCGCGCGCCAAGGTCGACCGGCGGTGGCTGTGGTTCAGCCTGCCGGCGTCCGCGCTGGCGGTCGGGTTGCTGTTCCAGGTCATCGACGTGACGGCGAACAACCTCGCCTACAGCTCGCGGAACCAGTCGTACCCGGCGCCGATGACGGAGACGTACGAGAACATCTACGCGTACGACGAGAACGGCAAGTTGCTCAACAACGTGCTGTTGTACGACCAGGACGGCAATCCCATCAACGCGCAGCGTCAGTACTACGGCTGTGGTGGGAGTGACCCGCAACCGATGATTCCGGCTAACAGGTATCCGCGGCCGAAGATCGACTACGAAAACGGCACCTGTTACACGGTGACACCGAGCATGTCCGCTCCGTCATCGACGCCGAGGACATCGCCGTCGAGTTCTGGAAGCACACCTTCCAGCTCGGTGCCACCTACTTCTGTGTCACCCAGCAAGTAATGCCGGGAGCGGGACCCGTCGGGGGGTCCCGCTCCTACTTGTTTTCCTGCGGCTCGGCCAGGTGGCGCAATATCGGCATGGCCCCGCGCAGGAGGTCTCGGTCTTCCGGCGAAAGTTCGGACATTCTTTCACTCAATAGTTCGGCCTCGCCGTGAGCGAGCGACAGGATCGTCTCGCGACCGACCTCGGTGAGCACGACAATCGTGGCTCTGCCGTCGGCCGCGTCGGGCTCTCTGCGCACCAGGCCGGTGGACTCCAGGCTGGTCACGACGGTTGTCGCGGTCGGCTGCGAACACAGCGCGCGCACCGCGATCTCGCCGATCCGCATCGCGCCGTGGGTGCTCAGTTCTGACAGCACCAATAACTGGGTGGGTTGCAAACGACGGGCCGGAGCGGCCTGTCGAAGACTTCGCACCAGCCGGTGCACGGCCACCACGAGTTGAAGTGCTTCGTGGTTGGTGACGGTGGTGGGCATCGTTTCTCCGCGCGCATGTGATTGTCCTGATTAGGACACGAACCCTGGCACTTTCTCTCATTCACGCTCCGCGCGCTATCCGCCAACTGCCGATAACCCATTCGGCCGTTGTGGTGACCGGACCTGTCACGGCGCGCGTCCGGCACAGTTAAATGTCCTGGTAAACGGCGTAAAAAGCGCAGTGAGGCTCACTCGAACGGGGGCCGTGCTGAAGGATGATTCAGCCGGTCAGATCTCGGGACAAAGATGTGGGAAGGAGCACTTGCCTGGCCGGGTGGCGCAGCACGTACCCCCGAACAGCCCACGCGGGGCCAGGGGCAGACTGGTCAGGTGAGTGCGAAACCCAGGCGTGGTGAGCTCCGCATCTTCCTCGGAGCTGCTCCCGGTGTCGGCAAGACGTTCTCCATGCTGGGCGAGGCTCACCGCAGGCGGGAACGCGGCACAGATGTGGTCATCGGATTTGTGGAGACCCACGGCCGGGCCAAGACCGCTGAACTGGTCGAAGGCCTGGAAATCGTCGAGCGCAGGCACTGGACGCACCGAGGTGTCGAACTGACCGAGATGGACGTCGACGCCGTGCTGGCCCGCGCGCCCGAGGTCGCGGTCGTCGACGAACTCGCGCACACGAACGTGCCCGGCTCTCGTAATGCAAAAAGGTGGCAAGACGTCGAGGAACTCCTCGAAGCCGGGATTGACGTGCTCTCGACGGTCAACGTTCAGCACCTGGAATCGCTCAACGACGTCGTTCAACGCATAACGGGCGTGCCGCAGCAGGAAACCGTACCTGACGAAGTTGTCAGGAAAGCCGACCAGATGCAGCTCGTCGACCTCACGCCCGAGGCGCTGCGCCGCAGGCTCGCCCATGGTGACGTCTACGCGGCGAACAAGATCGACGCGGCCCTCGGCAACTACTTCCGCGTCGGCAACCTCACCGCGCTCCGCGAACTCGCGCTGCTCTGGGTCGCGGACCAGGTCGACGTCGCGTTGCTGCGCTACCGGGCCGAACAGCAGATCACCGACACGTGGGAGACGCGCGAACGTGTCGTCGTCTCCATCACCGGCGGTAAGGAGAGCGAGACGCTCATCCGACGCGCGCGCCGCATCGCCACGCGCGCGGGTGGCGATCTTCTGGTCGTGCACGTCCTACGCGGTGATGGCCTCGCCGGGGCTGATCCGCACTCGCTGCAGAAGTACCGCAAGCTCACCGAAGACCTCGGCGCGACGTTCCACACCGTTGTTGGTGATGACGTGCCGACGGCGCTGCTGGAGTTCTCGCGCGGGGTGAACGCCACTCAGCTCGTGGTCGGCACATCACGCCGTTCGCGGTTCGCGCGCGCGTTCTCGGCGGGTATCGGGGCCACGGTCGTACAAGAGTCCGGCGCGATCGACGTCCACATGGTCACGCACCCGGCCACGACGAGCGGCTGGCGCGGCCGGTTCGCGAGCAGCCCGCTCAAGCCGAGCAGGCTCGCGTTGGGCTGGTTCCTCGCGGTCGTCGGTCCCGCGCTGGTCACGGCTGCCGGCGCGTCGATGCGGGGGAGCCTGAACTTCTCCACGAACGTCATCGCGTACCTGCTGGTCACGCTCGTGGTCGCGATAGTCGGCGGACTCGGCCCGGCGATCACCGCGGCACTGCTCAACGCGTTGCTGCTGAACTTCTTCTTCACCGAGCCCTTCTACACGTTCACGATCGACGCGCAGCAGAACGTGCTCACCTTCTTCGCGATGATCATCGTGGGCGTCAGCACCGCGTTGGTGGTGGACTACGCCGCTCGTCGTGCCACGCAAGCAGCGCGCGCACGCACCGAGGCGACACTCCTCGCGTCGTACGCGCGCACCGTGTTGACGAGTCCGTTTCCGCTCGCACGGCTGCTGGAGAAGGTGAAGGAGAACTTCGGACTGCAGTCCGTCGCGCTGCTGGAACGCGTCGACGGCGAGTGGGAACGCGTGGCGTGCGTCGGCGCGAGTCCGTGCGACGAACCCGACGAGGCGGACGTTGACATCGCGGTGACTCCGGACGTTCATCTGGCGTTGCGCGGCCGCTCGCTGCCCGCGTCCGACCGGCGGGTCCTGGAGGCAGCTGCCGGGCAGGCGTTGCTCGCGCTGAGGCAGCAGCGGATGGCCGAGCAGGCTCTGGAAACCCAGCGGCAGGCTTCGCGCACCGAACTGCGCACCGCGTTGCTCAGCGCGGTCGGCCACGACCTCCGCACGCCGCTGACCTCGATCAAGGCGTCCGTCGGCTCTTTGCGCGACCCGGAGCTCAAGCTGTCTGACGAGGACACGGCCGAGCTGCTGGAGGCAGTCGAGGAGTCCGCGGACCGGCTCACCGGCCTGGTCGACAACCTGCTCGACTCGTCCCGCCTCGCCACGGGTGCGGTGGAGCCGCAGTTGCGCGCCGTCGGTTACTACGAGGCGGTGGCGCGGGCGTTGAGCGGTCTGAGCGGGGACATCGAGGTCGACGTCCCGGAGTCGCTCCCGCCAGTGCGCGCGGACGTCGGCCTGCTCGAACGAGTGATCGCGAACGTCGTCGGCAACGCGCTGCGTTACGCCGGTGCGGTGGCGCTGCGGGCGTCCGCGCACGGCTCCGAGGTCGAACTGCGGGTCGTCGACCACGGTCGCGGCCTGCCCAGGGACACCGCGGACCAGGTGTTCGCCCCGTTCCAGCGCCTCGGCGACCGCACGCCGGGTGGCGTTGGTCTCGGTCTGAGCGTGGCGAAGGGGTTCACCGAGGCGATGGACGGCACGATCAACATGGAGGACACGCCCGGCGGTGGCCTCACCGTGGTGATCTCGCTGCCGGTCGAGGAGAGGGTCTCGTGACGAAAGTCCTGGTGGTCGACGACGAACCGCAGATCGTGCGCGCGCTGCGGATCAATCTCTCGGCCCGTGGCTACGAGGTGCTCACGGCCCACGACGGCGCGACGGCCCTGCGTCTGGCCGCCGATGGCAAGCCCGATGTCGTGGTCCTCGACCTGGGCCTGCCCGACATGGACGGCACGGACGTGATCGCGGGCCTGCGCGGCTGGACCACGCTGCCGATCATCGTCCTCTCCGCCCGCACCGACTCGGCCGACAAGGTCGACGCCCTGGATGCCGGCGCTGACGACTACGTGACGAAACCGTTCGGCATGGACGAGCTGCTGGCCCGCCTGCGCTCCGCCGTCCGCCGCTCCGCCGTCACCGGTCCCGAGGACGAGCCGATCGTGAAGACCGCCTCGTTCACCGTCGACCTCGCGGCGAAGCGGGTCTTGAAGGGCGACGTCGAGGTGCACCTCACGCCCACCGAGTGGGGCCTGCTGGAGGTGCTGGCGCGCAACGCCGGGAAGCTCGTCGCGCAGAAGCAGCTGCTGCGCGACGTCTGGGGTCCCGCGTACGAGAAGGAGACGCACTACCTGCGGGTGTACCTCGCGCAGCTGCGGCGGAAGCTGGAGCCGGAACCGGCCCGGCCGCGGCACCTGCTGACCGAACCCGGCATGGGGTACCGGTTCGAGCCTTAGGGCTTCTGGGGCGGCGCGGTCGTGGTCGACGACGAGGACGTCGGCGGCGTGGTCGTCGTGGTCGACGTCGAAGAAGAAGAGGACGACGCCGGCGGCTCGGTCCACGAGGTGGGCGGGTTGCTGTGCGTCTCGGTCGGCTCGGCCGGGTTCGTCGTCACCTGCGGCTGCTGGTCCGGGGCGCCCGGCTTGGGCTGCTCCTGAGGACGTGCGGCCTGCCTGCGGTCCGGCTTGGCGGACGACGGCGCGCTGGAGGACACCGTGACGACGACGGTGCTGGTGCTGCCGTCCGGGGCGACGGTCGTGATGGTCTGCACGACGTCCGCGGACGTGCGCTCCGGGGTGGCCTCGTGGCCGGACGCCGCGAGCATCGACGCGACCGTCGCGAACAGGGTCGCCACCACCACTCCGCCCGCAGCCAGCATGACGGCCGTGCCCGTGCGCTTCTTCGGCGGCGCGGGATCGGCCGGTGACTGCGAATGATCTTCCTCGAACACACCCATCTCCTCGTGGGAAACCCGGTCGGATGGACTTGCGTTCGAGTTATCGGCGGAAACGCACCAAAGCCTCAGTCACGCCACACCTTCGTGTAGCTCTGCGTCACTGAGCGGTGACGGGCGTAACCCTATGCCGGTGGCGTCGTTGTGGACGGGTCCACCGGTGGGGTGGTGGTCGTGGTGTCCTTCGGCGGCGTGGTGGTCGTGGTGTCCTTTGGCGGCGTGGTCGTCGTCGTGGTGTCCTTCGGCGGGTCATCGGTTGTGACCGTGGTGGTGGTGCCGTCAGGACGCGTGATGGTGGTGACGCGCGGCTTCCTCGGGGGCGTGGTGGTCGACGTCGTGGTCTCCGAAGAAGACGACGACGTCAGTTCGACCGACGAGGTGGGCGAGGACGTCGGCACGATGCTCAGCGCGTCGCGCACGGCCTCCTTCTTCTGCTGTTGCTGCTGAGGCGCAGGAGACTCCGAAGCGGTGTCCGAGCCCGCCGCGAACGAGGCCACGGCGGCGAACACCGTCGCCAGCACGACGCCCGACGCGGCGAGAATGATCTGCGGTGCACCGCGAAAGCGCGAGCGCGAGTCCGGTTCCGGGCTCTCGTACACGAAGTTTCCCCGTCAGTAGCCGAAGTTCTGGGTCCAGTAGTTGCCGCGGGTGTCGAGGCCGACGCCCATGGCGGTGAAGTCGCAGTTCAGGATGTTCTCGCGGTGGCCGGTCGACTTCATCCAGCCGTCCATGACCGCGGCGGGGGTGGCGTAGCCCATCGCGATGTTCTCGCCGCCGGGCTTCGGGTAGCCCGCGTTCTTCATCCGCTGGGCGAACGTCGTCTTCTCGGGCTGTGACACGTGGTCGAAGTAGCCCTTGTTGGCCATGTCCGTGCTGTGACCCTGCGCGGCGGTCGTGATGCGGTCGTCGATCACGAGGGCCTTGCAGCCCTTCGCGGCGCGCTGGTCGTTCACGAGCTCCAGGACGGCCTGCTCCGGGGTCTTGTTGCCGGGCTGCGTCGGCTGGGCGGGCGGCTTCGGCGCTTCGGGGGGCGTCGTCGTGGTGGCGGGAGCCGCTGACGAAGAAGAAGAGGAAGAAGGTGTCGCCGTCGTCGACGAGGTGGTGGGAGCGGAAGAAGACGACGAAGCCGTGGGGCTGCCGACACCGGTGTCGCCGGTGGGCGTCTGTCTGTTGGGTGCAGCCGCGTTGCCTGTGCCGAACTGGTTCGCCGTGTCGGTGCTCTCCTGCTGCGCGGCGGTGATGAAGCTGATGCCGAGAGGGGAGGTGCCGGTGACGGCGAGACCGCCGACGCCGGTTGCACCGATCAGCAGGCCGAGTAAGAGGCTGCGGGCACTCACGGGTCGGCACCGTACCACTAATGGGTGATAAGCCAAGAGTGCGTCTTCGGTCACCTTGGGTGACTACGCAACCATTCGGAGGTGGACGTGCGACTAAACGCGTGGGTGCGTGGACGGGTTCAGGGAGTCGGTTTTCGCTGGTGGACGCGAGCCAGGGCGCTAGAACTCGGCCTGGTGGGCAGCGCTTCGAACAGGCCGGACGGCCGGGTCGAGGTGGTGGCCGAGGGTCCGCGCGAGAAGTGTGAACAACTGCTGAAGGCTCTCCGTTCGGGTGAAACCCCTGGGCACGTCGAATCTGTCGGTGAGCAGTGGACCGACGCGAGAGGCGACCTGACCGGGTTCATCGAACGCTGAACCTTTCCGAAAGAGGTGGCGTAGTAAGGGAGCGTGGACTCCGCCGAAGACGTCCTCATCCAGCTCTACGACCGCTGGAGAGGCCCGCTGCTGCACTACGTGCTGAAGCTGGTCGACGGCGACTTCCAGCAGGCGGAGGACGTGGTGCAGGAGACCTTGCTCCGCGCGTGGCGGCACTACGACGAGCTGAAACCGGACGACGCGGCACCGTGGCTCTACACGGTCGCGAAGAACCTGGTGATCTCCGGATACCGCCGCCGCAACGCACGTGCGACCGAGGTGCCGCTCGAACCGGTGGATCTCCCGCCGGTCAGCGACCAGGTCGAGCACGTGCTGCAGACGTGGCAGATCGCGTCGGCGCTGCGGGCGCTCACGCCAGAGCACCGGACGGTCGTCATCGAGCTGTACTACCGCCGCCGCACCGTCGCGGAGGCCGCCAAGACGCTCGGCATCCCGCCGGGCACGGTCAAGTCGCGCTGCTTCTACGCACTGCGGGCGCTGCGCGACGCGCTGGAGGAAAGAGGGGTGACCGAGGCGTGAGCTGCCAGCACACCGTCGACGTCGGCGCCTACCTCTTCGGGTCGCTCGACCTCAAGGAGCGGTCCGCGTTCGAACGCCACCTGACCGGCTGCGACGCCTGCCAGGCCGAGATGCTGCGGCTGGCCCCGCTGCCGGGCCTGCTCGGGCGGCTGAGCCTGGAGGACGTCGAGAACCTCGACGACATTCCCGAGTGCCCGCCCGAGCCCAACCGTCACCGGCACCGGGTGTTGATCGCGTGCGCTGCCGTTCTGGTGGTGCTCGCGCTGGCCGGCGGGATCTTCTTCCTGAAGGCCCCACCCGCGCCGACGTGGGCCGCGCAGGATCAGGAGACCGGGATCGAGGCCAGCGTCGCCATGGTCACCAGGTCCTGGGGCACCGAGATGCGGTTCAAGCTCGCCAACGTGAAGCCGGGTGCGCGCTGCAAGGTCGTGGTGTTCAGCACCGGCGGTCAGCGGGAGATCGGCGGCTGGTGGGGTTCCGATCATGGCTATGACGAGGAGATTCCGGGTTCCACGTCATTCCGGGTAGATCAAATAGATCACCTGGAAGTGTCAGACGAATCAGGAATCCTGGTTACTCTCCGTCCATAGACGCGCAGGTCACGGCCCGCCTAACGCATCTCTCGCAAGCGTTTGGGTACTCTGCCCCGCGTGCATCTCAAGAGCCTGACGCTGAAGGGCTTCAAGTCCTTCGCCTCGGCTACCACGCTGCGCTTCGAGCCCGGCATCACCTGTGTGGTCGGCCCCAACGGGTCCGGCAAGTCCAACGTGCTCGACGCGCTGCGCTGGGTCATGGGCACGCAGGGTGCCAAGGACCTGCGCGGCGGCAAGATGGAGGACGTCATCTTCGCCGGCACGTCCGGCCGCGCGCCGCTCGGTCGCGCCGAGGTGACGCTGACGATCGACAACTCCGACGGCATGCTGCCGATCGAGTACACCGAGGTGTCGATCACCCGCCGGATGTTCCGCGAGGGCGCCACCGAGTACGAGATCAACGGCAACTCCTGCCGCCTCATGGACATTCAGGAGCTGCTGTCGGACTCCGGCATCGGCCGCGAGATGCACGTGATCGTCGGTCAGGGTCAGCTCGCCGCGATCCTGGAGTCCAAGCCGGAGGAACGCCGCGCCTTCATCGAAGAGGCCGCCGGCGTCCTGAAGCACCGCAAGCGCAAGGAAAAGGCGCTGCGCAAGCTGGAGGCGATGCAGGCGAACCTCACTCGCCTCACCGACCTCACCACCGAACTTCGCCGCCAGCTCAAGCCGCTGGGCAAGCAGGCCGAGATCGCTCGCCGCGCCCAGGTCGTGCAGTCCGAGCTGCGGGACAGCAAACTCCGCTTGCTCGCCGATGATCTCGTCACCCAGCGAGAGGCCATCGCGCAGGAGGAACACGACGAGGCGAAGGCCCGCGAGCGCCGCGCCGAGGTCGAGAAGTCGTTGCAGGCGGCGCAGTACCAGCAGAACGAGCTGGAGGAACGGGTCGCCGCCGACTCGCCGAAGCTGCAGGCCGCGCAGGACACCTGGTACCGGCTGTCCGCTTTGGAGGAACGCCTCCGCGGCACGGTTCGCCTTGCCGCGGAACGTGCGCGGCACCTGTCCGCCGAGCTGGACGCGCCTTCGCGCGGCCGTGATCCGGACGACCTCGACCGCGAGGCCGAGGAGACCGCGGAGATGGAGCTGGAGCTCCAGGAAGGCGTGACCGAGGCCAGGATCGCGCTGGCGGAGGCCGTGGAGACGCGGGCCGAGCTGGAGCGCATGGTGTCGCAGGCGGAGAAGGCGCACATCGCCGCCGTCCGCGCGATCGCCGACCGCCGTGAGGGCCTCGCCAGGCTCTCCGGTCAGGTGGAAGCGTTGCGCAGCAAGACGAACGCGACCGCCGAGGAGATCGAACGCCTCTCCGTCACGGTCGTCGAGGCCACCGAACGCGTCGAGTTCGCGTCGATCGAGCTGGCCGAGGCGCAGGCGGTCACGGGCTACGAGGACGAGGGCGACAGCGGGCTCGACGAGCGCCACCGGCACGCCGTGCAGTCCAACGACGCGGCCCGGCAGCGCGTCGAGGAGCTGGTGAAGGCCGAACGCACCGCCGAGCGCGACATCGCGTCGTGGCGTGCCCGCGTCGACGCCCTGTCGTTGGGCTTGACCCGCAAGGACGGTGCGGGCGCGCTGCTCGCGTCGGACGTGCCGGGGCTGCTGGGTTCCGTCGCCGCGCTGCTGACCGTCGAGCCCGGTTTCGAGGTCGCGCTGGCGGCCGCACTCGGCCCGATCGCCGACGCGGTAGCGGTTTCCTCCGGCGACGGCGCGTTGCAGGCGCTGAAGCTGTTGAAGGAGAAGGACGCCGGCCGCGCTGGTGTCCTCATCGGCTCGCACGGATCCGCTGTGGACACTTCGCAGTGGGGCTATCTGCCTCCTGGCGCGCGGTGGGCGATCGACGTGGTGCACGCCCCCGAGGCGTTGCGTCCGGCACTGGCCCGCGCTTTGGACCGCCTTGCGGTGGTTGAGGATCTGGACTCCGCGGCGAGGTTCAACGGCCGCGCGGTGACCCGTGATGGCGACCTGTTCGGCACGGACTGGGCGATCGGCGGCTCGGGTGCCCAGGGCCAGAGCGTGATCGAGATCCAGGCGGCCGTCGACGAGGCACAGGAAGCCCTGGCCACCGCGGAACGGGCGCTGGAGCACGCTTCCGCGGCGTTGGAGGGTGCCCGCGCCGAGCAGCAGGCCCGCCGCAAGGTGCTCGACACGGTCAAGGAAGCCATGCAGGAGGCCAAGGTTCGCCAGGCCCGCTCCGGCGAGCGGCTGAACCGGATGGTCGCCGCGGTGCGGTCCGCCGAGGCCGAGGTCAGCCGCATCACCGAGCAGCGCGCCAAGGTCGAGCGGTCCCGCGAGGAAGCCCTGCTGAAGCTGGGCGAGCTCGAAGAGCGGCTGCTGATGGCCGAGGAGGAGCAGACCCTCGACGACGAGCCGGACACCGAGCAGCGCGACCAGCTGGCCGCGGAGCTCGCCCAGGCACGTCAGGCTGAAATGGACGCACGGCTGGTGCAGCGCACGGCCGAAGAGCGCGCACGTGCGCTGCAGGGCAAGGCAGACGGACTGCGTCGTGCCGCGCGCGCCGAGCGTGAAGCCCGCGAACGTCACGCCCGCGCGACGCAGCACCGTGCGCGCGGTGCCCAGGTCGCGAAGGCCGTCGTCCGCGGCGGCGAGCAGGCGTTGGAGCGCATCGAGATCTCGCTGAACCGCGCGGCTCGCGAGCGCGACCAGGCTCAGGAACGCCGTCAGCAGCACGAACTCCTGCTGACCCAGGTGCGCAACCTGGTGCGCGAGATGTCCGGCGAGCTGGAGAAGCTCGTCGACGCCGTGCACCGCGACGAGGTCCTCAGGGCCGAGCAGCGCATGCGCATCGAGCAGCTGGAAACCAAGATCGCCGAGGACTTCGGCATCGGCCTGGAAGACCTGGTCAACGAGTACGGCCCCGACGTCATGGTGCCCGCGTCGGCCGCCGAGATGGCCGAGTACCAGGCCGCCAAGGAACGCGGCGAGCAGGTCTCCGAGCCGCAGCCGATGCCCTACGACCGCGACACCCAGGCGCGCCGCGCCAAGCGGGCCGAGCGCGACCTGTCGTTGCTGGGCAAGGTGAACCCGTTGGCGCTGGAGGAGTTCGCGGCGCTGGAGGAGCGCTACAAGTTCCTCTCCACGCAGCTGGAGGACATCAAGGACACCCGCCGCGACCTGCTCACGGTCGTGAAGGAGGTCGACGACAAGATCCTGGAGGTCTTCACGTCGGCCTACGAGGACGTGGCGCGCGAGTTCGAGATCGTCTTCAAGGTCCTGTTCCCCGGTGGCGACGGCCGGCTGGTGCTGACCGAGCCCGGCGACATGCTGACCACCGGCATCGAGCTGGAGGCCCGCCCGCCCGGCAAGAAGGTCAAGCGCCTGTCGCTGCTGTCCGGTGGCGAGAAGTCGCTGGCCGCGGTCGCGATGCTGGTCGCGATCTTCCGCGCCCGCCCCTCACCGTTCTACGTGATGGACGAGGTCGAGGCGGCGCTGGACGACACGAACCTGCACCGGCTGATCGGCCTGTTCGAGCAGCTGCGGGAACGATCGCAGCTGCTGATCATCACGCACCAGAAGCCGACCATGGAGATCGCGGACGCGCTGTACGGCGTCTCGATGCGCGGTGACGGCATCTCGCAGGTGATCTCGCAGCGGCTGCGCACCCGTGGTGACGAGCCGGCCAAACCCGCGGCGGTGCCCGCGGAACCAGCTGAAGCGGCGGAAGTGCCAGAAGAAGTGCCGGAAGCGGCGGAGCCGGTCGAGGCGTAGCAGAGGGCGGTCGGAGTGGGTGCCTGGGGGGCTAAGACCAACCCCGACCGCGGCCTCTACCTAGGGCTGCGCCGTGCGCGGTGACCTTCCTCTTAGGGGAGGGAGGTCCCCCGAATCACCGTGCAGACGCAGCCCGGCGCCTGACGGGGTGAAATCCCCCAGTTCAACCTCACCTCATCAGGTGCGCACGGACAACTCTGCCCGACCGGCCTTGTGAAAACCTTGTATCCCCAGGTCAGGTCAGCTTCGCGCGCACCGCGTCCGCCAGATCCGGGCGGTCGGTGGCCCGGTGGAGCTCCTCGGCCCGGCGCCAGGACTCACGTGCGTCGTCGGCCTGGCCGAGCGCGTGCAGGGCGTCGCCGAGGTGATCCAGCGTCCTCGCCTCGTACTGCTCGTTGCCCAGTCGGCGGAGCAGCTCGATCGAACGGTGGAACAGCGGCAGGGACTCTTCGTGTCGTCCGGTCGCGTTCAGGACGTATCCGAGGCTGTCGGTGGTGTGCGCTTCACCGTCGGTGTCGCCGATCGCGATCTGCATGGTGAGTCCGACGCGGAGGTGCTCCTCGGCGAGGCCGAACTCGCCGCACAGCGCCGCGGCCCAGCCGACGGCGGTGACGGCATCCGACTCCCAGGCCTCGTCGTCCAGCGTGCGAACCACGTCGAGGGTGAGGAGCGCCTGTTCCAGTGCCTCGCGGTAGTCCTCGCGTCGGCGTGCGAGCTTCCCGAGCGTGCGGTGGACGGCGCTTGCCCGCCAGGCGTCGCCGATCTCCTTGGCGTGGACGCCCGCGATCTCCAGATGATGTTCGGCCGATTCGCACTCGCCCACGCTCTCCCAAGCCTGGCCGAGCATCAGATGGGCGATGGCGAGCACCGCCTGGTCGCCGAGCCGTTCGGCCGCCTCGACACCCGCGCGGTTGACCGCCACGTCGTCGTGCGCCCGGCTCCTCGCCCAGTAGTAGCTGTTCAGCACCCAGGCCAGCCGCCAGCACGCCTCGTCGTCCGCCACCTCCTGCAACGCGGACACCGTGCGGTGCTCGGCGTCGAACCAGAACAAGGCGGCTGTGGTGTCCGCGAACGACAGCGGCTCGACCTCGGCCGGTGGCAACGTGATCGGCCTGCGGAACGTGTTGAGCACGTGATCGGCCGCGTGTGCGGAGTGCAGCGCGAAGTTCACCAGTCTGTGCAACGACTCGGCGAGGTCCGGTGGCGCGGCGTGCTCCTGGCCGTACAGACGCACCAGGTCGTGCATCCGCCACCGGCCTGGCACGTGTTCCTCGGCGAGCGAGACCCGTTCCAGCGCCCGGAGTTCGGTTCGGACATCCACAGTGGATCGATCGGTCAGCGCGGCAACGAACGACACGCTGAGATCCTCGCCCGGCACGGCGGCCAGCAACCCGAACGTGCGGGCGTGCGCCGGGTCGAGCGCCCGGTGCGACGACGCCAGCACCGCGGTCAGCGAGGTTTCGGGGGCGCCGAGGTCCAGCGCCTGCAAGCGAGTCGACGCGTCGCGCAGCTCCTCCGCGAACGCTGTCAGCGGGAACTTCGGCCTGGCCTGGACGTGTCCGGCCACGACGGCGAGTGCGAGCGGCAGTCCCGCGCAGGCCTCGATCAGACCGGCGGCGGCGTCCGGTTCGGCGGCCACCCGGTTCGCGCCGATGCGGTCGGCCAGCAGGCGTTCTCCGTCGGAGGACGTGAGTGTGGCCAGTGGTACCAGCCGGGCGCCGCGGGTGGTCGTGCTGTGCAGGTGGTCCCGGCTGGTGATCAGGACCGCACAGGCCGCCGTGCCCGGCAGCAGCGGTGTGATCTGCGCGGCGTCGGCGGCGTTGTCCAGCACGAGCAACACCCGCTGGTCCGCGACGGTGCTGCGGAACAGCGCGGCCCGCGCGTCGAGCGTGTCCGGCACGGTGGTGGCGCCGAGGCGGTTGAGCAGCCGCTGCAGCGCGTCCGCGGGGGACACCGGGTGTCCTGCCGGGGTGAAGCCCATGAGATCGACGTACAGCTGGCCGTCCGGGAACAGCGCCGCGTTCTGGTGCGCCCAGTGCAGTGCGAGCGCGGTCTTGCCGACGCCGCCGGGGCCGCTGATCACGACCAGGCGCGGCCCGTCGGACGTGAGTGCGTCCGTCAAGGCCGCCAGCTCTGCGGTGCGAGCGCTGAACGACCACGGCGCGGCGGGGAGCTCACGCGGCTTGCCGGAGTCCGTCAGCAGCTGCTGGTGCAGCCGCCGGGTCTCCTGGTCGGGATCGGTGCCGAGCTCGTCGGCCAGCCTGGTGCGCAGGATCTCGAACGTCCGCAGCGCGTCGTTCTGCCGTCCGCCGTCCGCCAGCGCCCGCATGAGCTGCCGCGCGACGCGTTCGTCGGCCGGGTGCTCCTCGGCGAGCTCCTGCGCCGAGGCCAGCACGAGTGCGTGATCACCCGTCCGCAACCGGGCGTCGTTCAGGTCGAGCGCCACCGCCAGCCGTTCCCCGCGCAGCGCGGTCCTCGCCCGCTCCAGCCCCGGTGCCCGCAACCCGGCGAACGGCTCACCTCGCCACAACGCGAGCGCCTCCGCGTGCTGACCGGCGGCGGCCAGCAGGCGGAAGTGGTGGACGTCGACGGACTCGGGCGCGACCTCCAGCGCGTATCCACCGGCACGGCGCGTGAGCGCGACATCGTCCGGTAGCGCGGCCCGCAACCGCGAGAGATGACTGCGCAGGCCCTCGACGGGCTTGCGCGGCACCTGTTCACCCCAGATGTCGTCGATCAACGTGTCGGTGCGCACCACCTCGTTGGCGTGCAACAACAGCAGCGACAGCGTGATGAGCGCGCCCTTGTGCTTGACGATCAGCGGCAGGCCGCCGACCCGGACTTCGCCGAGCACCTGGAAGCGCGTCATGCCCTCATGATCGCCCAGAGTCCAGTTCAGTCGCTTCTTCGGGCGTCGGCGCGGTGCCACCGAGGTGCCGCGGAGCCCACCAGGCGCCGGGCTCGGTCGGGTAGTTGGCCTGCGCGGTGTCGAGCAGGTCCTGCATCCGCTTGCGCAGCAGACCGTCACCCGAGTCGCCGGGTGAGGCCTCGAACGGCTCGCCGATGAGGATGGTGATCGGGATGTGCCGCTGCGTCAGGTCCTTGGGCCGGCCCTTGGTCCACAGCCGCTGCGTGCCCCACAGCGCGACCGGGATGATCGGCACGCCGGCCTCGTGCGCCAGGCGGTTCGCGCCGGACTTGATGTCCTTGACCGTGAACGAGCGGCTGATCGTGGCCTCGGGGAAGATCCCGACGACCTCGCCGGTGCGGAGCGCGGACAGGGCCTGCTGGAAGGAGGCCTGGCCCGCGCTCCGGTCGACGGGGATGTGGTGCATGCCGCGCATGAGCGGCCCTGCGATCTTGTTGGCGAAGATCTCGTGCTTCGCCATGAACCGCGTGAGGCGCCCCGAGGGACGTGCGCCGTAGCCCGCGAAGATGAAGTCGAGGTAGCTGACGTGGTTCGACGCCAGCACCGCTCCACCCGTGCGCGGGACGTGGTGCGCCCCTTCGACGGTGATCCGCATGTCCAGCACCTTGAACATGAGCTTCGCAGCGGCGATCACCGGGGGATATACGCGATCCGACATGCTTCCGAACGGTAGCCGGAAAAGCTACTGACCGGTAGCGGCCCTTTCGTTGTCTCGGATGACCCTCGGCACACCCGCCAGATCCTCGTCGTTGCACAGCAGCTTGAGGTCGTAGTACGGGTTGCCCTTGGTGTCGTCGTAGTCGAGATGAACTGCGATGACGTCCACCGGCTCGCCCAGCCACTCCTGCGTCTGCCGCAGCCACGCGGCGGCACGTTCGAGGGCGGTGGGCAGATCATCGTCTCGGAATTCGACCGGCCGATACGGAACACCCTGGACACCGTCCCGGTTGTTCGGCGGCAAGGGCAGGTCGACGGCCACCCCGGATTCGTTGAGATCGAGTTGGATCGTTTCCTCACTCACTGTCAAAGAGTCCCCCACCCTCACCAGCCCTGCAAGCCCGAATCTGGGTGGCGTGCCGGCAGCGGTGTGAGCGTCATCTCTTCAGGAACGCGATCTCGCGCTTCAGCTTGGTGATCCGGTCGTGGGTGGGCATGAGCACACGCGACAGAGCCGCCAGCAACTGCTCCAGCTCCTCGGCCGCGCCTTCGGCGTCCCCGGTCTGGTAGCGCAGGTTGGCAAGCAGTTGCCTGGTCTCCAAGGTGTCGTCGTGCTCGGGCCCGAGCACACGGACCTGGTCGGCCAGCAACGGCTCGCAGATGCGGATGGCCTTGGTGAACTGCGATGCGGTACCGAGCACCTTGGTCAGGTGCAGGCGGGCGGTGAGGGTCTGCACGTGGTCGGCACCGGCGATTTCCGCGTGGTCTTTCACCAGTGCCGTGAACTCGGTGATCGCCTTTTTGAAATCGCCCGCGTGCGCCCTGGCCGCGGCCAGGTTGCTCCGCGTGCTGAGGGTGTCCGGGTGCTTGACGCCCAGCACCCGGCTCTGGTCATCGGCGAGCAGCTCGAACTCGCGGATCGCGCCGGGCAGGTCACCTGCCTTGAGCAGGCTCGCCGCCGCGTTGAACCGGGTGAGCAGGGTGTCGGGGTTGTCGGCGCCGAGCGCCGCTCGCTGGTCAGCCACGAGTTCCTTCAGTTCTCGAGCCGCGCCGACCGGATCCCCGGCCGTCCCGCGCAGCCTGGCCAGGCCGTAGCGGCTGGCCAGCGTGGTGGGGTGCAGTGGGCCCAGCACCCGGACGCAGTCGTGCAGGACCAGTTCCTGCTCCCTCAACGACGCCTCCAGCTGCCCCGCCTTGCCTCTCCAGTCGGCCAGGCTGCTCCGAGTCGACAGGGTGTGCGGGTGGACCGGGCCGAGGATGCGGCGCATGTCGTCCAGCAGCCCCTCGAACTCCTCGACGGCCGCCGGTGCGTCGCCCGCGACTCCGCGTGCCACCGCGAGGTTGGCCCGGAGGGCGAGTGTGCTCGTGTGCTCCGGTCCGAGCACGCGAATCTGGTCGGCGAGCAGGGCTTCGTAGTCCGCCACAGCTCCTGTCGCGTCGATTCCGGCGCTCTTGCAGGAAGCGAGGTTGTTCCGAGTTCCCAGGGTGTCCGGGTGATCCGCGCCCAGCACGGCGAGCTGGTCGGCCAGCAGCTGTTCGAACTCACGGGCGGCTGCGGTGAGATCTCTCTCGAACGTCCTGCAGTGAGCCAGATATCCACGGGTCAGCAACGTGTCTCGCGCGTCCGGTCCCAGAATCCTGGCCTGATCCGCGAGCAGGTCCTCGAAGTCCTTCGCGGCGCCGCCGGTGTCTCCGAACGCCAGCCGGCGCGAGGCCCGGTTGCCCCTCGCTGACAGCGTGAGGGAATGGTCTGGACCCAGCACGCGGGTGCAGTCGTCCACCAGCCGTCCGAGCTCCTCGATGGAGTCGGCCATGTCCCCGGCCTCGCCCCGCCAGACCGTCATGTTGTTGCGGATGAAGAGGACGTCGGTGTGGTCACCGCCCAGATGCGGTGCAGCGAGGTCGAGCAGGCGCGCGTAGTACCCCTGTGCGTCGGTGAAGAGCCCGGCTTTGCCGAGATCCTCCCCGTAGGTGAACAGCAGGGGGTGGCAGCGGGCGCCGACGAGTTCGGGCAGTGCGACCGTGGTGAGTGCGGACACGTTGGCGCGCAAGGAAGGCAGCAGAGGTGTCATGCCTTCGTGGTCCGGCCACAGAAGTTGGAGCGCGTCCGCCGCGGTCTGGCTGGTCGCCCTGAGGTCTTCCGGAGTCAGGTCGTCGTGGGTGGCTCGCTGGACCAGGGCGTGCACGGTGACCGAGTCCGCGCTCGGTTCGGTCAGGCTGAGGCGTTGCAGGCAGTGCAGTGCGTCGGCGGCGGTTTCCGCGTCGGTCTCCAGCAGCGCGGTGACCGGAGGGCTCGTCAGCACGGCGACCGGGATGCCGTTGGGGTCGAGCAGCGACGCGATCTGGAGGAGTGGCTTGGCGAGGCCGGTCGGCGCGAGCGAGTTCGCCAGTTCGATCGACAGGGACCACGTGACGTCGATGGTGGCCTGGTGGTCGTCGGGCAGGGCAGAGGGCTCGGGCACCAACGCGCCGAGTTTCCGGCGCTGGTCGCGGAACCGGGAGACGTAGGCGGCGCACGTCAGGTTGCGGTCGGTCAGATAGGCCACCGCCTGAGCCAGGGCCAGCGGGAGGTGTCCGAGGACCTGAGCCAACTCGGAGGCGCCCTCGCTCAGGTGGGCGTGCGCGGCCAGTTTGGCGTCCAGGTACGCCTGGGACTGCTCGGCGGTGAAGACGGTGATGTCGACGGGCGAGGAGTCGGTGCGGGCCAGCGAGGAGTCCCTGCGGCGGGTGGTCACCAGGGTCTGGCCGGTGGTCGGTGGCCAGAGGTCGCGCAGCACGGACGGGTCGGCCAGGTCGTCGAGGACGATCAGCCAGCGGCGTGGCGTGGTCTGGAGCCACGTGAGGAACAGAGCTGCGGCATCGGTGTCGGGGGTCGCGATCTGGATGAGCGTCGCGGCTTCCGCGTAGCCCGCCACGACGGCCTCGCGGGTGGTGGCTGTGATCCAGACGACCAGGTCGATGTCGGGGGACTGCTGGGCGGTGCGCGCGTGGTGGGCGGCCGATTGGGTTTTGCCGACGCCTCCCATGCCTCGGAACACCGTGAGACCGGATGAAACGGGCGCCGGGCGGTCCTGGTAGCAGTCGGCGCGGCGGGGAACGACGCCCACGTGCACTGGCCAGGAAACCCCTGGTGACGTGCTGATGTGGACGTCGCCGCGCACGTTGCCGAGCTGAGTCACGGGTCCATGGACCGTGCCTCGGACCGACGAGTGTGCGTCCATGGACATCCGCGCCATTTTACCCGTCCGAAAACTCCCTCGCGTCCGGCCGTCGCGGGAGCAACCATTCCCTGTATGTACGACATCCGTTTCGCCGAACCTGGCGACCTCGGCGCCACGATGGCGCTCCTGGTCCGGCTCCAGGCCGACTCAGCGCACCACATCGGCTACCTCGGTGAGACAGTCGAAGAGCTCCGCGCGGAGCTCGGCGAGTTCGAGCCCAGCTGGGCCGACTGCACGGTGGTGGCCGTCGACGCCGACGACAACATCACCGGCATGCTCAGCGTGGAGATCGACGCCGAGCTGGGCCGCGCGTGGCTGCACGGGCCGTTCGTCGACGTACCGGTCAACCACCCGGCGGGCAGCCGCATCTGGGACCAGACCGCGGACGCGATGTTCCGGCGCGCCGCCGAGCTCCTCACCGGCATCACCGATCTTGAGTTGTACGGGCACACCGCCCACCGACGACTCGCGGCGTTCGCCGAACGGCACGGCTTCAGTGCCGGCAAGGCGAGCGCCATACACGTACTGGACAACGGGGAACTGCGCTCGTTGTTGCTGCGGGACGCGAAGTGCCCGAGCGAACGTGAGATGCGCGTGCTTCCGACCGACAAGCACGTGCACGAAGCCGTGGCCGTGCTGCACGAGCGATGTTTCCCGCGGACCTATCTGTCCGGCAAGCAGCTCGTCGAGTCCAAACCGGAGACCCGCACCGTCGTGGTCGCGATGGACGGCGAACGCGTCATCGGGTACGCGGCGGGCAAGGCCCAGCCCGAGGAGTACTACATCGACTTCGTGGCCGTGGAACCCGATGTTCGCGGTCAGGGAGTGGGTGCGGCTCTCGTCACCGAGCTGTTGTGGAAGCTCGCGGCCGAGCACGGGGCCCGACCGCAAGCAGCCGCGTCGATCTACTCGGGCAACGAGTCGTCGCAGCACATGTTCGCCCGCCTAGGCTTCCGACTTCACCTCGAGCTCGTCGCCTACCGGCACACTGCGTGAATGCCGCAATGACAGCAATCCACCCACGAGCAAGGTGACCGCCACCCCCAGGGGCGTGTTCCACCAGCCGGTCAAGGACTTCAGGTCAGCGGTGGCCTTGCCGAAGTTGATCTGCGGCGTGCTGCCGGAGAACTTGACCCCGAGAATCACGAAACCGACGACCAGCACCGTCGTGACGAACGCGATGATCGCGTCCGCCTGCGTGACGCGCTTGAAGATGAGGCCGAGGAGGAAGGCCCCGAGCAGCGCGCCGTAGGTGTAGCCGGCGATGCCGAGCGCCTGCACCACGATCGGGTCCGCCGTGGTCTTGTTCGAGGAGGCGAACAGACCCGCGCAGACGATCAGCAGGCCCGCCCACACCAGGGTCCAGATGCGGCCGTGGCGCAGGCGTTCGTCGTCGGTCATCGGGGTCTTGCGGACGCGTTCGTAGACGTCCGTGACCGTCGAGGAAGCCAAGGCGCCCAACGAGGACGACAGCGCGGCCGCGAGGATGCCGGCGATCACGAAGCCGGACAGGCCCGACGGCAGCTCGGTGACGATGAAGTTGCCGAACAGCTCGTCCTTGTTGCCGAGCTTCAGGCCCTTCACCGGGTCGACGCCGTTGTAGAACGCCCACAGCATCACACCGATGAACAAGAAGAACGCGAACTGCAGGAACACCACGACACCGGAGGCGATCAACGCCTTCTGCGCGGCCTTCACATCGCGCGTGGCCATGAGCCGTTGCACGATCAGCTGATCCGCGCCGTGCGAGGCCATCGACAGCAGCGCACCGCCGAAGAACGCTGCCACGAAAGGATAAGCGCCCGTCAAAGGCGACGAGGTGAAGTCGAAGAGCTGGAACTTGTTGCCGTCCGCGGCCTTCGACAACCAGCCGTCGGGCAGCTTCCCGGCGAGCCACCAGATCACCACGACACCGCCGAGGACGTACCAGAGCATCTGGATGGCGTCGACCCACACGACCGCGCGCACCCCGCCGAAGAAGCTGTAGAACACCATCGCGATGCCGAGCGCCACGATGATCAGCCAGTACGAGGCGTTGATCCCGTACTGGGCGAGCACCAGCTTGATCGGGATCGCCGTCGCGAACAGCCGGATGCCGTCCGCGAGCAGGCGCGTGAAGAGGAACGTCACGGACGCCGTGGCGCGCATGCCGTCGCCGTACCGCTTGCCCAGGAACGCGTACGCCGTCACGAGATCACCGGCTACGTACTTGGGCAGCAGCACGAAGCTGACGATGATCCGGCCGACGATGTACCCGAGCGCGAGCGTCAGGTACGTCATGCCGCCCTGCGCGGGCGTCGCCGTGTAGGCGATCACCGGCACGCTCAGCACGGTGAGCGTCGACGTCTCCGCGGACACGACCGACAGGCAGACGACCCACCACGAGATGCGGCTCTCGCTGACGAAGTAGTCGGTGGACGACTTCTGCCTGCCCCCGATCCACGTGCCGAGCAACGGCATGCCGACGAGGAACACGGCGATGATCGCGAGATCTAGTCCAGCCACTTCGGCTCCCCCACTTTCAGCTTGGACACCGGACCCGTCACAGGCTCTGGCAGCCTCAACGGCCCGCTTCCCGGCGTGATGCTGCCGAGCAGCCGCGGCCCGGACGCGCCGGTCGCGGACGGCGTGTTGCCCGTGATCCCGTGCCACGTCAGGAATCCGAGCAGTGCGGCGAGGTAGGCCTCCTTGCCGTCGCGCGGCAGGCCCAGCGAGTCGCTGATCTTCAACGGGATCGGGTGCAGCGCCTTCGTCAAAGCCTCGACGAGCACCGGGTTGCGCATCCCGCCACCGGACGCGACGACCGTGCTCGCGTCGTGCGCGCGGCAGGCGTCGGCGATGGTGCGGGCGGTCAGCTCGGCGAGGGTGCGCAGCATGTCCTCGGCCGGAACCGTCGGAAACCCTTGCAGGTACTCGGCGTTGAAGAGCTCCTTGCCCGTCGACTTGGGCCAGGGCTTCGAGTAGTACGGGTCGGCGAGCAGCTTCTTGAGGATGTCCTCGCGGACGACGCCCCTGCGCGCGAACTCGCCGTTCGTGTCCTGACGGCGCTGGCCGTCGGAGATGACCTCCATGACGGCGTCCATGAGCGCGTTGCCCGGCCCGGTGTCGTAGGCGATCGGCGGTGTGCCCGGTCTGACGACGGTGATGTTGGCGATGCCGCCGATGTTCAACGCGATCGCGGTGCTCTCACCGGCCAGCCACAACGCGTCCAGCGTCGAAGCCAGCGGCGCCCCCTGGCCACCTGCCGCGACGTCGCGCACCCTCAGGTCGGCGATCACCGGGACGCCGGTGCGCTCGGCGATCCACGCGGGCTGCCCGAGTTGCAACGTCCCGAGGCAGTCGCCGTCCTGGACCTCGTGGTGCACGGTCTGTCCGAGCGAGGAGATCAGATCGGCCGGCAGATATCCGGCGGCGACTTCACCGAAAGCCTGCCCCAGCGACGTGTCGAAGGCGCACACTTCAGCGAGGTCCCGCGGCTTCTCCAGCAGATCCTTCGGGAACGGGTGCTCGGCGCACTGCACCGGCACGAGCTCGACGACGTCGCCGTTGATCGACAGGTCGGCGACGGCGACGTCGATGCCGTCCATCGACGTGCCGGAAATCAGTCCGATCACCCTCACGACGTGTGGTCTATTCCACAGTTTGACCGGGCGCAAGTGCTTCGGTGAAATCTTCGCCTAAATGAGCAATACATGGTTGACAGGTCACATGAGGGTCTGTGAAACCATGAGCCCGTGTCGACGTCTTCCCTTGTCCTGATCCTCGTCGTCGTGGCGGTCGTGCTGATCGCCGCGCTGGTGACCGGTGTGGTGCTGACGCGTCGCCGGCGCATCAGCCTCACCCAGAAGGAGGAGGCGCCGCGGGCCGGCGGGTACGAGGCCTCGTCCGGGATCTCGCTCGCGCCGGCCAAGCCGGAGCTTGCCAAGCCCGAGCCTGCCAAGCCCGAGCCGGTGGAGCATCCGGTGGCCGACCGCCCGGAGGTGGACGGTCAGCCGGGCGTGGGAGACGACGCCTCCGAGCCACGCGACTCGGTGAAGCGCGGGTTCGTCGAGGTCGACCTGCCGGAGAAGGCCTCCGAGGTCGAGGAGATCGAGCCGACCGCCGGGCGCCTGGAGCGGCTGCGCGGCAAGCTCTCGAAGTCGCGCAACGCGTTCGGCTCCTCGCTGCTGGGCCTGCTCGGCGCCGGTGACCTCGACGAGGACTCGTGGCAGGACGTCGAGGACACGCTGCTGATCGCCGATCTGGGCGGCGCCACGACCACCGAGATCGTCGACACCCTCCGTTCGAAGATCGCCGGTTCCGCGGTGCGCACCGAGGCCGAGGCGCAGGCATTGCTGCGCTCGGTGCTCGTGGACGCGCTGCACCCCTCGATGGACCGCTCGCTGAAGGCACTGCCGCACTCCGGCAAGCCGGCTGTGCTGCTCGTGGTCGGCGTCAACGGCGTTGGCAAGACCACCACCACCGGCAAGCTCGCCCGCGTGCTCGTGGCCGACGGCCGCACCGTGTTGCTGGGTGCCGCCGACACGTTCCGCGCGGCGGCGGCCGACCAGTTGGAGACGTGGGGCAAGCGGGTCGGCGCGGAGACCGTGCGCGGGCCTGAGGGCGGCGACCCGGCCTCGGTCGCGTTCGACGCGGTGAAGCGCGGCATGGACGCGGGTGTCGACACGGTGCTGATCGACACGGCCGGCCGCCTGCACACCAAGGTCGGGCTCATGGACGAGCTCGGCAAGGTGAAGCGCGTCATCGAGAAGCAGGCCGTGGTGGACGAGGTGCTGCTCGTCCTGGACGCCACGACCGGTCAGAACGGCCTCATGCAGGCTCGGGTGTTCGCCGAGCAGGTCGACATCACCGGGATCGTGCTGACCAAGCTCGACGGCACGGCCAAGGGCGGCATCGTCTTCCAGGTGCAGCGCGAGCTCGGCGTGCCGGTGAAGCTCGTCGGCCTCGGTGAAGGCGCCGACCACCTGGCGCCGTTCGAGCCGGGCGCCTTCGTGGACGCGCTGCTCGGCTGACCTACATCTGCGCGGCGAGATCGCGGGCGACTTCGACGGCGATCTCCCGCGTCCTGAGCGCGAGCGGCGACTCGGTGCGGCCGGCCGGCCAGTAGAGGGACAGCTCACGGGTCGGCGCCGGCTTCAGCGGGTGGATGCCGAGCTGGTCGTCGGACCAGGCGTCGTGCGCGTGCAGGGCGAGCCACGGCAGCACCGCCCAGCCGATGCCTGCCCGCACCATCGACAGGATGGTCTCGTGGCCGGTGGTGCGGAACACGAACCGCGGCCGAGCGCCGGCGCGGGCGAGCGTCCGCTCCAGCCAGCGCTGGTGGAAGGTGAGCGGCCAGCCGATCATCGGGGCGTCGTCGAGCAGCTTCGTCCGCACCGCGCCCGCCGCGAACGTGCCGGCGCCCGTGATCAGGAAGTACTGCTCGTCGAAGAGCTTCACGTGCTCGACGTCGCCTTCGACCTCACCGTCGTGGAACAGCAGGTCGAGCTCGCCGATCCGGGCGTCCCGCGCTGTCCCGTCGGACAGCCTGATGTCGCAGCCGGGATGCTCTTCCAGCAGCCGGCGGATGACGGCCGGCAGGATGAGGGTCGACACGCCCTGGAACGTGCCGATGTCGATCCGGCCGTTGCCCGCCAGGAAGCGGTCGACGGCGTCGGTCAGTGCGTCCGCTTTGCGCAGCAGGCCGCGGCCGTGGGCCAGGACCACCTCTCCCAGCGGCGTGATGCGGACGGGTTTCGGTCCGCCGGGGCGGTCGAACACCGGCCCGCCGACCGCCTTCTCGAGCGCGGCGATCTGCTGGCTCACCGACGACTGGGTGTAGCCGAGCCGGGCAGCCGCCTGGCCGAACGTGCCTTCCTCGGCGATCACGGCCAGCGCGCGCAGGTGACGCAGTTCGACATCCACGACATCGAGCATAAGTGATGGCGATCAACTCGATCGAAATTCATCGCTTTTCGTGATGCACCTGCGGACCTAGCGTGGTTGGCATGACGACGATCACGGCCCCGTCCGCGCCCCGCCTCGGTTTGCCCCGACTTGTCTGGGCGCTGGCGACCACGCAGTTCGTCGGCCGGGCCGGGGGCGTGGTGCGGTCGTTCCTGGTGCTGTACCTGACGCAGGCGCAGCACCTCTCGCCCTCGACCGCGGGCACGGTGGTCGCGGCACTCGGCCTGGGAGACATCGGGTCCCAGTTGCTCGGCGGCTGGCTGGGAGATCGGATCGGCCGTCGGAACACGATGCTCGTGGGGTTCGTGGGTGCGGCGGTGGCGTTGGCCGCGCTCGGCTCGGCGGACTCGATGCCCGAGATCTGGGCGGCCGCCGTGGCTGTTGGGCTGACCGTTGAGCTGCATCGTCCGGCTGGGTCCGCCGCGGTGGCCGACCTGCCGTCGCAGCAGCGGATCCGGGCGTTCGGGTTGCTGTACTGGGCGGCCAACCTCGGCTTCTCCGTCGCGACGGTGGCGGCCGGCGTCCTGGCCAAGTACGGCTACGGGCTGCTGTTCTGGATCAACGTGGTGGCCTCGCTCGTCGCGGCGCTGATCGTCTGGCGTCAGGTGCCGGAAACCCGTCCGGCAGGGTCGGTGCGGTTGCGGCAAAAGCTGCTGCCCGTGGTGCTGCGCGACCGGCGGATGATCGCGATGATGGTGGTTCACGTCGGCTACTTCACGTTGTTCCTGCAGACCTTCACGACGTTGCCGCTGCTGATGATGGCCGACGGGCTGGGGCCTGCGACCTACGGAGCGGTGCTGGCGTTGAACGGGATCGCCGTCGTGGCCCTTCAGCCGGTGGCAGTCCGGTTGCTCGCCGGTCGCAGCGGCAACGTGGTGTCGGCCGTGTCGATGTTGCTGGTCGGAGCCGGTGCCGCACTGGGCGCCGTGAGCCACGGCACCGCGGCGTTCGCCGGATCGGTCCTGATCTGGACCCTCGGCCAGATCGGCATCGCCGTCCGGTTCGGCGACACCTTCGCCGACCTCGCGCCTGCCGGACTGCGCGGCGGGTACATGGGGCTCGCCTCGACCACCTGGAGTGTCGGTGCGGTGCTCGGTCCCCTGACCGGCACCGCGCTGCTCGACCTGGCCGGACCGGCCGTGCTCGGATCAGCCTGTGCGATCGGCGGGATCGCACTCTTCGTCGCCCGGAAGGCGCTGTCATGACCAAGATGCGTTCGGCACTCTGGCTGCCGCTCTTCGACGAGCTCGCCGAACCCGCGGTCGTCGCGCGGCTGGCGGCCGAGGCGGAAGAGGCGGGCTGGCACGGGTTGTTCGTGTGGGACCACCTGCGCTGGCAGGCACCGGTCGTCGACGTCGCCGACCCGTGGATCACGCTGGCCGCGGTCGCCACCGCCACCGAACAACTCCGGTTCGGTCCGATGATCACGCCGCTCGCCCGGCGGCGACCGGCCAAACTCGCCAGGGAGACCACGACGCTGGACCGGCTGAGCGGTGGCCGGCTCACCCTCGGCGTCGGGCTGGGCAGCGACCGGTTCGGCCACGAGCTGTCGAAGACCGGCGAGGAGCTCGACGACCGGCGACGGGGCCGGATGCTCGACGAGTCCCTGGAGATCCTCACCGCCGCGTGGTCCGGGGAGCCGGTCCACCACCACGGCGAGCACTACACGATCGACGGCATCGAGTTCCTGCCCCGGCCGGTCCAGCGACCCGGGGTGCCGGTGTGGGTCGCGGGATTCCCGGGGAACCGCAAGCCGATGCAACGAGCGGCCCGGCACGACGGGTTCTTCCCGGTCAACCTCGAACACCCGGACCAGGTCGCGGAGATCGCCGCCACCATCGCCGATCTCCGCGGCGACACGGCGGCGCCCTACGACATCGCCGTCGCCCTGCCCACCGGCACCGACCCGAGGCCGTACGCGGCGGCGGGCGCGACCTGGTGGCTGACCGACGTGTCTCCGGGCGACACGCTGGATCACGTGCGTGGGCTGCTTCGCGACGGTCCGGCGTGAAGGACGCGCGGCTCGTCTGATCTTGTCGGACCTGGTGAGTACGTTGAGATGCAGGGGTTCCCAGCTCGGGGGTACCCCTGCGTCAGCTCGCCCGGTCAGCGAGCCTCTTCGCCACGGCCAGCACCTCCGGCAGGATCCGTGACACCGCTTCCTTCGTGAGCCGCCCCTCCGGCCCGGACACCGACACCGCGGCCAGCGTCGGACCGCCGATCACCGGCACCGCGATGCACCGCACGCCGAGCTCCTGCTCGGACTCGTCGAGCGCGAACCCGCGTTCCGCGATCTCGTTCAGCGAGTCGAGCAGCTCGGTGGCGTCCGTGATCGTGTTCGGGGTGTACGCGGGCAGACCGGTGCGTTCCAGCAGCTGCCGCACCTCGTCCCGCGGCAGCTGCGACAACATCGCCTTGCCCACCCCGGTGCCGTGCGGCAGCAGTCGGCGGCCCACCTCGGTGAACATCCGCATCGAGTGCTTGGACGGCACCTGGGCCACGTAGACGACCTCGTCGCCGTCCAGCACGGCGAGGTTTGCGGTTTCCTCCACGGAGTCAACTAGCTGGGAGAGGAACGGGCGGGCCCACGTGCCGTACTGGCGGGAGGCGGTTTCGCCCAGGCGGATCAGGCGGGACCCGAGGGTGTAGCGCCGGTTGCTGTTCTGGCGCACATAGCCCAGCGTGACAAGTGTGCGGATCAGTCGGTGGATCGTGGGGAGGGGGAGGCCCGAGGCCGTGGCGAGCTCGGACAGGGAGGCTTCACCGCCTGCGTCGGCAAGGCGTTCCAGCAGGTCGAAGGCCCGCTGAAGGGACTGCACGCCACCTGTGGACACGTGCGGCTCCTCTCATTGCTGTTCCGCAATGCAGAAACTATAGTCCACACAGCAAAACCGAGAGAGGTGGATCCAGGTGCAGGTCCTCACCGAAGAGGCTCTTGAGTTCGTCGCGAAGCTGCACGAGGCGCACGCCGGTCGCCGGGACGAGCTGCTCGCTCTGCGGAAGGAGCGGCGCCCTCTCGGGTTCTTGCCTGAGACGCGGAACGTGCGCGACGGCGAGTGGCAGGTCGCCGAGGCGCCGGAACCGTTGCGGGACCGCCGTGTCGAGATCACCGGGCCCACCGAGCGCAAGATGACGATCAACGCGCTGAACTCCGGGGCCAAGGTGTGGCTCGCGGACCTGGAGGACGCGAACACGCCGCACTGGGACAACGTGGTGCAGGGACAGGTGAACCTGTACGAGGCGGCGCGCGAGACGATCGAGTTCACCTCGCCGGAGGGCAAGGAGTACAAGCTCAAGGGCGGCCCGTACCCGACGATCGTGGTGCGGCCGCGCGGCTGGCACCTCGATGAGCGGAACCTGCAGTTCGGTGGGAAGAACGCGGTCGGCGCGCTCGTGGACTTCGGGCTGCACTTCTTCCACAACGCGGAGCTCGGTCGGCCGTACTACTACCTGCCGAAGATGGAGTCGCACCTCGAAGCGCGGCTGTGGAACGACGTCTTCACGACGGCGCAGCAGCTGAAGGGCGTTCCGCACGGGACGATCCGCGCGACGGTGTTGATCGAGACGATTCCGGCCGCGTTCCAGATGGAGGAGATCCTCTACGAGCTGCGCGACCACGCGTCCGGGCTCAACGCCGGGCGCTGGGACTACCTGTTCAGCGTCATCAAGTACTTCCGGGACGCCGGTGCGGACTTCGTGCTGCCGGACCGCAACAGCGTGACGATGACGGCGCCGTTCATGCGCGCGTACACCGAGCTTCTGGTGAAGACGTGCCACAAGCGCGGGGCGTTCGCGATGGGCGGCATGGCGGCGTTCATTCCGAACCGGCGCGATCCTGAGGTCACGGAGAACGCGCTGCGCAAGGTTCGCGAGGACAAGACGCGCGAGGCGAACGACGGGTTCGACGGGTCGTGGGTGGCGCACCCGGACCTGGTGCCGATCTGCCGCGAGATCTTCGACGGCGTGCTCGGGGACAGGCCGAACCAGATCGACAAGCAGCGGCCCGAGGTCGAGGTGACCGCCGAGCAGTTGCTGGACTTCAAGTCGGCAGGTGGTGCGGCTACTCGCGCCGGGCTGGAATCCGCCGTTGACGTCGGCGTGCGGTACATCGCGTCGTGGCTGGGCGGCAACGGGGCGGCGGCGATCCACAACTTGATGGAGGACGCGGCCACCGCGGAGATCTCCCGGTCCCAGATCTGGCAGTGGATCAACAACAAGGTCGTGCTCGACGACGGCACGCAGGTGACCGCGGACGCGGTGCGGGAAGTGCTTGCGCGCGTGGGCAAGGAGGTCGAGGGACCGCACGTGGCCGCGGCCGTCGAGCTGTTCGAACAGGTCGCGTTGTCCGAGGACTTCGTCGACTTCCTGACGCTGCCGGCGTACGAGCGCATCTGATGTACGAGACGTCGTTGTCACCCGAGGACGTCGCGCGGGTGACCGCCCGGCTGTCCACTGTGGAACGCAGCTGGCCGGTGGGCCGTCAGCCCGTGCACACGTGCTACGTGCCCGCCGGCCGGATCATCGCGACCACGGTGCGGGACTGGGGCCGCGAGGCGCTGGAGTCGATCGAGCCCGACCTGCTGCCCGAGCTGCCCGACGGTGTGCTCGACCGGGTGCGGGCCAAGCTCGTCCGGGAGCCGATCGAGGACCTGCGGATCGACTTCGAGGACGGCTACGGCGCGCCCGAGGACGACGTCGAGGACATGGACGCCGAGAGCACCGCGCACCTCGTGTCGCGCTGGGTGGAGGAGGGGAGTGCTCCGCCGTCGTTCGGGCTGCGGATCAAGTCCTTCGACACCGTGGCGTTGCGCGAGCGCGGGCTGCGCACGTTGGACATCTTCCTGACAGCACTGGGGGAGGTTCCGCCAGGTTTTGTGATCACTTTCCCGAAGGTGACATCAGTCGACCAGGTCGAGGTGTTCGGCGAGGTGCTGGACCTCTTCGGCAAGGATCTCAGGTTCGAGATCCAGGTCGAGACCACCCAGTCCATTGTGGATCACGAGGGACGGCTTGCGATCCCGCAGTTCCTCAAGGCCGGCAAGGGCAGGGTGACAGGTCTGCACTTCGGGACCTACGACTACACGGCGGGCTGCGGGTTGTCCGCGGCGCAGCAGCACCTGGCGCACGGCGCGTGCGACTTCGCGCGGCACGTGATGCAGGTTTCCGCTGCTGGGACCGGGGTGCGGCTGTCCGACGGGTCCACGAACGTGCTGCCGGTCGGTGATCAGAAGAAACTGGGCTGGGACACGCACTACCGGCTCACCCGGCGATCACTGGAACACGGTTTCTACCAGGGTTGGGATCTGCACCCGGCACAACTGGTGACACGTTATGCGGCCGTTTACGCCTTCTACCGCGAGGGTTTGGACGCGGATGCCGGGCGGCTGAAGTCCTATGTGCAGCACGTTTCCGGAGGGGTGCTGGACGAGCCCGCGACCGCCCAGGCGTTGTCGTCCTTCTTCCTCCGTGCGGTGGACTGCGGTGCGCTCGATCCGGCGGAAGTGCAGGTCGCGACGGGTTTGGACGAGTCAGCGTTGAGAGGCCTGGTCGCACGATCGGGCTGACCGGGTCATCACCCGTTCGTGTGGTTCTGTCAATGGGTGTCGAATGTTCGGAGGCAATGGGTGCAGGGTGGCTCGCATGAGCATGCGTGCTGGTCTCTGGACGGGGCTGCCCGACCTCGACGCGGCGGAGCACAAGTACCAGGTCGTGGCGTGCGAGGCGGATGTGGACACGCTGATCGGCCTGCTCGGCAGGCCGCAGTGCAACGACGGGTCGCTCGACCACTTCGGCAGGGCGCTCACCGCCGAGGGCGACCCGGACCACAACGTGGTGCTCGCCGTGCGGGGCGGCTGGGGCTACATGTACTACGTCGACAACGTCTTCATGGGCTGGCCCAAGGGTTCGGAGGAAGCGCCGTACGTCAACGAGAAGTACACCGACTTCCCGCCCGGCGTCGGTGTACCGCTCGACCTCTACCGGCAGCTGCTGATCGAGTTCATGACAACTGGCGAACGCCCGACAGGTGTGGACTGGTACTCCGAGGCAGACCTCTTCCACTCGTGGCGTGACCAGCAGATGTCCTTGCGCGGCACCGAAAAGCGGTGACCTCGGTCTCGTTCGGGTAACAACGACCGGGCGTGTCGCGTTACCCCAACCGTGGTTACTGCTGTTGTGATCGGAGCGGGCATCGCCGGCCTGCTGACCGCGAAGGCGCTGGAGGACAGGTTCGACCGGGTGATCGTCGTGGAACGCGACAGATTGCCTCTGGACGCGGAATACCGTTCCGGTGTCCCGCAAGGAAGGCACGCGCACGGGTTGCTGCTGCGCGGTGCTCAGATCATGGAGGACTTCTTCCCCGGCCTGCGCTCCGAACTGGTCGACGCCGGGGCGCAGTTGATGGACGCCGGGCACGCCCAGGTGCTCACTCCGCACGGGTGGGCCGCGCAGGGGGAGACCGGGCTGCCGATGCTGTCCGTCAGCCGTCCGTTCCTGGAGACCGCGATCCGCCACCGCGTCTCCGCGGAGTTCGTCGACGGCGCGAACGTTGTCGGTTTCCGGTTCGACGGGTCCACTGTGGACGGCGTGCGGGTGCGGGCCAGGGATTCCTCGGCCGAGGAGGTCATCGAGGCCTCGCTGGTCGTGATGGCCGCCGGACGTACCGCGAAGCTGGCCGAGTGGCTGCGCGCCGCGGGCGTCGAGGTGCCCGAACCCGTGTCGGTCGACTCGCGGACGGGGTACGCGACGAGGCTGTACTCCTTGCCGCACAACGACGAGGTCGCGATCGGCCAGCTGATCAGCGCACCGGTCCAGCGTCGTGGCTGCTCCGCCACCCGGATCGAGGGCGGCAAGCTGCTCGTCACGCTCCAGGGTGCCGATGGTGATCACCCGTCGAACGACCCGGACGAGTTCATGGCCTTCGCACGGTCGTTGGACGTCGGGCTGGCCGAGGTTCTCTCGGATTTGGAGCCGGTGACGCCGATCTACCTGTACGCGCGGACGGCGTCCTCGATGAGGGCCTACGAGAAGGTGTCGGAGTGGCCTGCGGGGTTGATCGCGGTCGGTGACGCGGTTGCGACCCTGAACCCGTTGTACGGCCAGGGGATGACGGTGGCGGCGTTGGAAGCCGAACTGCTGCGGAGCCACACCGACTTCTCTTCTGAAGGCGTCAAGGCGTTCCAGGCCGCGCTGGCCAAGATCGTCGCCGGCCCGTTCGGGATGTCGGCCGGTGCGGACGCGCAGTGGTCGCCGGACTTCAAGCCGGGCCTCATGAACAAGGTGATGGACCGCTGGCAGGTCGCGTTGACGCGGGACGTCGACATGGTGCGCCGGTTCCTGAGCGTCGTCCACCTCCAGGCGCCGCCGACGTCGCTGCTGCGCCCGTCCGCGCTGTGGAAGCTGCGGAGCGCCAAAGTCTCAGCTTGACGCTGGTTCAATGGAGTCATGAAGGCCGTGGTGATCGGTGGGGGAATCGCCGGGCTGTTGGCTGCCCGCGTCTTGAGTGAGTCTCACGAGGTCGTCGTCCTGGAACGGGACAGGCTGTCCGACGAACCCGAGTACCGCTCGGGTGTGCCGCAGGGCAGACATGTGCACGGGTTGCTCGTGCGTGGTGGCGAGATCATGGAGGAGCTGTTCCCAGGCCTGCGCGACGAGCTAGTGCAGGCCGGGGCGCACCTCACCGACGCGGGTGAGGCGCGGCTGCTCAACGCCGTGGGGTGGCTGGCCAGGGCGGAGACCGGGCTGCCGTTGCTGACGGTCAGCCGGCCGTTGCTGGAGACGCACATCCGGCGCCGGGTCACGGCCAAGATCGTGGACGGCGTGCACGTGACCGGGCTGTCGTTCCGAGGCTCCACTGTGGACGGTGTGCTCACGCGCGACGGGCGGGTCGACGCGGACCTCGTGGTGGACGCGTCCGGGCGGTCGTCGAAGCTCGCTGGGTGGCTGGCCGAGGCGGGTGTGGCCGTGCCGGAACCGGAGGTCGTCGACTCGCGGACCGGGTACGCGACCCGGCTCTACTCGGCACCGGAGGACTTCCCGGTGGTGATCGCGGAGCTGGCCGGGGCGCCGGAACACCCGCGCGGATGTGCGGTGATGCGCATCGAGGGCGACCGGCTCATGGTCACGGCTCAGGGCGCGGGCGGGGACCATCCGCCGCGCGATCCCGAGGGGTACGAGGAGTTCCTCGCGTCACTGCGGGGGCCGCTCGCGCAGATGCTGGCCGAAGCAGAACCGTTGACGCCCGTGTACCTGTTCGCGCGGACGGCCAGCCGGCGCAACGCGTTGGAGAAGGCGGCGAACTGGCCTGCTGGGCTGGTGGCGGTCGGGGATGTCGTGTGCGCGTTCAACCCCGTCTACGGGCAGGGGATGACGGTGGCGGCCATGGAGTCGTTGCTGTTCCGCGGGCACACGGACTTCAGTGCGCGCGGGTGTCAGGCGTTCCAGCGGAAGGTCGCGAAGGTGGCGGCTGAGGCGTGGGCCATGTCGAGCGGCGCCGACCGGGGCTGGACCGACGACGAGCCAGGAGCGGCTCAGCGGTTGCTCGGGTGGTTCATGAAGAAGTGGCAGGTCGGGATCGTGCACGACCCCGACCTGTTCCGGCGCTTCGTCCGGGTGGTTCACATGAAGGCGACGCCTGCCTCGCTCATGAACCCGCTGCTGTTCAGAAGGCTGGCAAGGTACTCCAGGCAAGCCCCGCGTCCGGAGCGTCGTCCCGCAGGACCGACCCCTCGATGAGCCCGTACGGACGGTCGGCGGCGTAGAAGACCTCGTTGTCGTTCTCCAGGCCGAACGCGCTGAGGTCCACCAGGAAGTGGTGCTTGTTCGGCATGGAGAGCCGTACCTCGGCGACCTCCGAGCGGGCGTTCAGCACGGCCTCGCCCATCGCGTACAGCGTCTGCTGCAACGACAGGGAGTGCTTGTCCGCGAACGTCTTCAGCATCACCGACCGGATCTCCGTGAACGACTTGGCCCAGTCCACGTCCGTGCCGGCATAGCGCCAGCGCGCGGTCACCGACGTCGCCAGGATCCGATCGTTCGTCTCCTTCAGCGTCGTGTACGGGTCCTTGGGATAGCCGTGGAACTCGGAACCCGTCGACTTCAGCACCACCAGGTCGCGCACACCCGACACGACCCACGCCTGTGAGCCCTCGATCGTCACGGCCGTGGTGCGCTTCTCGTTCGACCCCTGCACGAACGAGTGGTCGTTCGCGTCGATGCGGTCCCACGAGTGCTCGTCGATCAGAATCCGCGCGCCCGAAATCGCCTTCTGCGACGACACGAAGTGGCGGCCCAGGCGCAGTGCGAAGTCCTCGATCTCGCCGACCGGCGCCTCCTTGGCGAACGCGTAGACGGTGTTCTTCTGCGTGTCGGTCGCGAGCACCTTGGCGTTGTCGCCGGTCAGGTGCGTGTCCGCGAGATCGCCACGCAGGGACGTGCTGACGGTCAGATCTTTGATCGTGTGCACGGAACCGTTGCGCGACACCGTGACGAGGCGGTTCTCCGCCTTCCCGTACTGGTTGGGGCCCAGGACGATGGCCATGTTTTCAGCTCCCGATCAGCTTCTGCAGCCGCAAGGCGGCGATCTTCGCGAGTTCGTCGTTGACGACGCGGAGCTCGACATCCGGCGGGTTGTCCATGCGACTGGACAGGTTGCCGAGCATCTCCGCACCGCTCAGGCCGGTCGCGCACACCAGGTAGATGTGCCCGAACCGATCCTCGTACGCGGCGTTCGCAGCCGCCAGGCGATCAGCCTGACTGCTGTCCACACCGGACTGTTCGGACCGCGACCACTTCGCCGACACCCCACCTGTCTTCTGTCGTTCGCCGATGCGCGGGTGCCCGGCGATGGCGCCGAGCACCTCCTCGTCGGAAAGTCCTTGTGCGGCAACCGAAGAAGCCGCGAGGAGAGCATCCATCGACGCGTACGGCCTGCCCGCCACCAGCGCGTCGACCCAGCGGGGTACCGCGAGGCACTCGGTGAGGAGAGGGCGGAGTTCGTCCTCCGGGGCGCTGTTGAAGCTGTCCACGGCTCTCCAAGTTTCTGTATCGCGGAATCTAACTTCCACATTCTTGACCTGGGCTGCGCGAGATGTCTAGTGTCTCCGTTGTACGGAATCTAACTTCCGCAATGTGGAAGGACTCGCCAGATGTTCGACGCAAACCTGTCCATGCTCTTCACCGAGCTGCCGCTGCTGGAGCGTCCGGCCGCCGCACGCGCCGCCGGGTTCGACGCGGTCGAGATCTGGTGGCCGTTCGCGGACGCCGTACCCGAGACACGCGAGATCGACGCGTTCGAACGCGCGATCGCGGACGCGCAGGTGCGCCTGGTCGGCCTCAACCTCTACGCGGGCGACATGCCGGCGGGCGACCGCGGCCTCACGAGCTGGCCCGGCCGCGAGACCGAGTTCCGGACGAACGTCGAGATCACGGCTGCCATCGCGGGGCGCCTCGGCTGCCGGACGCTCAACGCGCTGCACGGCAACTTCGAGACCACCGCGCAGACCATCTCCAACTACCGCTTCGTCGCCGACGTCGCGGCCGAGGCGGGCGCGCAGATCGTGATCGAACCGCTCAGCGGCGCGCCCCTGTACCCGATCAAGACCGCCCACCAGGCGTTGGACCTGATCGACGAGATCGACCGCGGCAACGTGAAGCTGCTCGCGGACCTCTACCACCTCGCCACGAACGGCGACGACCTCGACATCCTCGCCGACCACGTCGACCGCATCGGTCACGTGCAGATCGCCGACGCTCCCGGACGCGGTGAGCCGGGCACCGGCGAGCTCGACCTCTTCGGGCATCTCGCGAAGCTCCGCGCCAACGGCTACACGGGCTTCGTCGGCGCCGAGTACAAGCCCGTCACCCACTCCTTCGCTTGGAGGGACAACGCATGACCCGGCCAAAGGGATCCACTGTTGCTTTCATCGGACTCGGCATTATGGGCTCGCCGATGGCGGCCCACCTCGTAGCCGCCGGGCACGACGTGACGGGCTTCGACCTCAGCTCGGCCTCTCTCGAAAAGCTCGTCAGCGACGGCGGCAAGGCGGCGTCATCGGCTCAGGAAGCCGTGAGCGGCGCCGAGGTCGTCATCACGATGCTGCCGAACCACCCGCAGGTCGAGGCCGTGATCGACGAGGTGACGTTCGACGACGGCACGTTGCTGATCGACATGAGCACGATCCGTCCGTCCACCTCGATCGACATCGCGAAGAAGCTGTCGAACGTCCGGGTGCTCGACGCGCCCGTGTCCGGCGGTCAGACCGGTGCGGTCCAGGCGTCGCTCAGCATCATGGTCGGCGGCAACGAGGCCGACTTCGCGGCGGCGCGGCCGTTCCTGGAGGTCGTGGGCAAGACGATCGTGCATGTCGGACCGCACGGCGCCGGCCAGGTCGTGAAGGCCGCGAACCAGCTGATGGTCGGCGGCATCTACGCCCTGGTCGCCGAGTCGATCGTGCTGCTGGAGGCGTCCGGCGTCGACCCGAAGGCGGGTCTGGACGTGCTCGCGGGCGGTCTCGCGGCGAACCGGATCCTCGACCTCAAGCGCGAGTCCATGATCGCGCGCGAGTTCCAGCCCGGTTTCCGGATCGACCTGCACCACAAGGACATGGGCATCGCACTGGACGCGGCACGCGCTGCCGACGTCGCGCTGCCGGTCACCAACCAGATCGCCGCGCTGGTCGCGGCGGCACGCGCGCAGGGTTACGGGTCGCTCGACCACTCCGCGCTGCTCAAGGTCATCGAGAACTTCGCGGGAAGGGCCTGACGCAATGCCGAAGATCCCAGTCATGCAAGCGGTCGTCGAGGTCCTCAAGTCCGAGGGCATCGACACCGTGTTCGGCTGCCCCGGCGCCGCGATCCTGCCGCTGTACAAGGCGATGGAGGAAGACGGCGGCATCGAGCACTTGATCGTGCGGCACGAAGAAGGCGCCACGCACATGGCCGACGGCTGGTCGCGCACGACCGGCAACGTCGGTGTCGCGATCGGCACCTCGGGCCCGGCCGGCACGAACATGATCACCGGTCTGTACACCGCGCAGGCCGACTCCGTGCCGATCCTGTGCATCACCGGCCAGGCCGCGGTGTCGAAGCTGCACCAGGAGGCGTTCCAGGCCGTCGACATCGTCTCGATCGCCGCGCCCGTCACGAAGTGGGCGGTGCAGGTCAAGGAAGCCGCGCAGATGCCGTGGATCTTCCGCGAGGCGTTCCGGATCGCCCGCTCCGGCCGTCCGGGCCCGGTCCTCATCGACCTGCCGATCGACGTGCAGAAGCAGGAGATCGAGTGGGATTCGAGCATCGACGAACCGTTGCCGGTGCCGAAAAGCGTGCCGAGCGACGCACGGGTCGAGCGCGCGCTGGAGATGCTGCTGGCCGCCGAACGCCCACTGCTGCTCGCGGGTGGCGGTGTCATCCTCGGCGAGGCGTCCGCCGAGCTGCTGGACCTGGCTGAGTTCCTGCAGATCCCGATCCAGGCCACGTTGATGGGCAAGGGCGCGATCGACGAGGACCACCCGCTCTACGCGGGCATGACCGGCATCCAGACCTCGCAGCGCTACGGCAACGCGTCGTTCCTGGAGTCGGATCTGGTGCTGGCGCTGGGCGCACGGTTCGGCGATCGCCACACCGGCGACCTCGCGACCTACCGCGGCGACCGGAAGTTCATCCACGTCGACGTCGAGCCGACCCAGATCGGCAAGGTGTTCGGGCCGGACCTCGGGATCGTCGCGGACACGAAGCTGTTCCTGCAGGCGTTGCTGGAGAAGGCTCGCGAACGGGGACCACGTGCGGCCGGCGAGTGGGTCGACCGCTGCGCCGAGCTGAAGCGGACGCTGCTGCGGCGAGAAGACTTCGACACCGTGCCGGTCAAGGCGCCGCGGGTGTTCAAGGAGATCAACGAGTTCTACGGCCCGGACACCTACTTCGTCACGGCCATCGGGCTCTACCAGATCTGGTCCGGCCAGCACCAGAAGGCGCACAAGCCGCGGCACTACCAGGTGTGCGGCCAGGCCGGCCCGCTCGGCTGGGAGATCCCGGCGGCCATCGGGGTCAAGAAGGCCAGGCCGGACGCCGAGGTCGTCGGCATCGTGGGCGACTACTCGTTCCAGTTCCTCGTCGAGGAGCTCGCGGTCGGCGCCCAGTACGACGTGCCGTTCGTGCTGATCATGCTGAACAACGAGTACCTCGGCCTGATCCGGATGGCCGAGGACCACGGTGGCTACGACATGAAGTACGAGGTCGACATCCACTACGACACCACCGGCTCGGACAACGTCAAGATCATGGAGGCCTACGGCTGCTCCGGCATCCGGGTCGCTGATCCTTCCGAGATCCGCACCTCCCTGGAATGGGCCCGCAAGGAAGCCGACCGCACCTCCCGCCCGGTCCTCGTCGAAATCATGATCGAACGCGAGGGCAACACCGCCAACGGCACCTCGATCGCCGCCATGCGCGAATACGAACCCCTCCCGTGACGCAGCGTGACGGCATGAGCTCGATCGCGTGGTAGAGCGGCGTCCACGTGACCACCACCTGCAGCCAGCCCGGGTAGACCGACAGCGGGTAGAACGTCGTCGAGAAC
>NZ_JBEXPJ010000070.1:0-40638 GCF_040611995.1 Lentzea sp. NPDC006480 | reverse complement strand
GGCCGGGCGGCCCCCGCGCCCCCCACACCGGCCTGAGCAGAGCTGAGCAGCTGGCCAGAAGTTCTTTGCTCGTCAGGCGGCCCGCCCCGGCTCTGTTGTTCGTGGAGCGAAAGCCACGCTGGTACGGCCAGTTCGTACGTACGTGCCTTCGCTCCGAACGCACCGTTGGGTCCGTGGTTCCCTTGCTGTGGTTGCGTTCCAGCGTGGGGGCGGACCTGCGGCTGTGCGTCACGGAGCCGTGATGACCTGGCCCGCCCAGGAGAGGCCGCCACCGAAAGCGAAGATCAGGACTGGCTGGCCGGACGGGAGCTCGCCGCGTTCGGCCATTTTGGACAGTGCGAGCGGGACCGAGGCGGCGGACGTGTTGCCGGAGTCCACCACGTCGCGGGCGATGATGACGTCGTCGCGCAGGTCGAGCCTGCGGGTCATGGCCTCGATGATGCGCAGGTTGGCCTGGTGCGTGACGATGCCCGCGAGGTCCTTGGTGGTGATGCCCGCGCGTTCGCAGGCCTGGGCGGCGACGGCGGGGAGCTCGCTCGTGGCCCAGCGGAACACGGCCTGGCCTTCCTGGGCGAACCGCGGCTGCCACTCGCCGACGAGGCGGACGGCGTTGTTGCGGGTCGGGTCGGAGCCCCAGGTGACCGGGCCGATCTGGGGGTCGTCGGTGGCGCTGACGATGGCCGCGCCCGCGCCGTCGCCGAGCAGGATGCAGCTGGCGCGGTCGGTCCAGTCGGTGAGGTCGGACATCTTCTCGGCGCCGATGACCAGGGCGTGCCGGGCGGCGCCGGCCCTGATCGTGTGGTCGGCGGTGGCGAGGGCGGTGCAGAAGCCGGCGCAGGCGTTGTTGAGGTCGAAGCAGACCGCGTTCGGGATGTTCAGGCGGGCCGCGACCTGGGCGGCGGTCGACGGGCAGCGGTCGATCGCGGAACAGGTGGCGACGATGACCTGGCCGATGTCGGACGGCGCCAGCCCGGAGGCGGCGAGGGCCTTGGCCGCCGCGCCCGTTGCCATGTCGGCCACGGACTCGTCGTCGGCGATGTGGCGGGTGGCGATGCCGGTGCGCTGGCGGATCCACTCGTCGTTGGTGTCGACCATCTTCTCCAGGTCGGCGTTGGTCAGCACGCGCTGCGGCTGGTGGTGGCCGAGCGCGACGACACGGGATCCGGACAAGGTGGGCTCCTTCGGCGAGACTGCTGGCCCGGCGAATATAGCAACCGATCGGTCGGTAGCTAAAGAGGTTAGGATCTGTGTGTGAGCCCACGTCGTTCCGTCGCCGACACCCTCGAGACGCGGCAGCGCATCCTCGAACGGAGCCTGGCCATCGCGTCGGCGGAAGGCTTGGAGGGGCTGACGATCGGCCGGCTCGCCGACGAGCTGGGGATGAGCAAGGCCGGTCTGCTGGGCCATTTCGGCACCAAGGAAGGCCTCCAGCTCGCCGTGGTCGACGAAGCCGCGGCGGTGTTCTCGCGGGAGGTCCCTGAGCGCGTCAAGCAGGCGCCGTCCGGGCTGCCGCATCTCCGCGCTGTCTGCGAGGCGTGGGTCTCCTACCTCGAACGCGAGGTGCTGCCCGGCGGGTGCTTCTTCACCGCGGCCACGACGGAGTTCGACGGACGCGACGGGCGGGTGCGGGACGCGCTGGCCGGCATGAACGCGTTGTGGCGCAGGGATCTGCGGATCCACATCCGGCGCGCGATGAGCTTCGGCGAGCTGCCGCAGGACACCGACGTCGACCAGCTGATCTACGAGATCGTCGGGATCATGCTGGCGCTCAACCACTTCCTGCAGCTGGAGCACGACGCCGCCGCACCCGCCCGGGCCCGCAAAGCGATCAGGCGGCTGCTCGGCGGGTGAAGTCGTTCACGATCGCGGCCACCTCGGCGGGCTGTTCGGAAACCATGCCGTGCGTCGCGTCGATCTCGTGCACGCGCACGTTGGGGCAGACCAGCGGAAGGTCGCGCCGCAGGCCCGCGCGGTGAGCGTCCAGCAGCGGCACGAGGTTCGGTGGCACTGGCAGGTTCTTCGTGGCCAGCACCAGCAGGAACGGCGCCGTCACCGCGGCGAAGACCGGCAGGGCGTCCGCGAACTCCGCCGATGTCCGCCACACGCCGGTGATCTCGCGGTTCGGGCGCGTGATCATCTCCTGCTGCGCGGCGAAGATGGCGTCCAGCTCGGCGAGGTCCGCCTCCAGCCGCTCGTAACGAACGTAGTTGGCCGGATCCGTTGCGGCCGCACGATGTCCGTCCAGGCTGACCGCCGCCGGGCAGTCGGAGTGCCGCCGCGCCCACATCCCGGCGAGGATGCCGCCGAGCGAGTGCCCGACGACGATCGGATTGGTCAGTCCGAACTGGACAGTCGTGGCCTCCAGGTCGTCCAGCACCGCGTCCCACTCCCACGGCCCGTCCGGAGACTGACCGTGACCGCGCAGGTCGACGGCCACGCAACGCCCGTTCAGTTGTGGCGCAACGGAGTCCCACGCCGACATGGCACCTCCGGCGCCGTGCAACAGCAGGTGCGGCGGGCCGTCGCCGCCGAAATCATGAGCCGCGAGCTTCACAGTTCTCTCCGGTGGTCGAGGCGGGCACGGATCGAGGCGACGGTGACGCCGCCGTCGGGGTGACGCGCGAGTTTGTGGCGGCTCACCAGGTCGTGAACGCCCTGCCGGGTGATGCCGAGCATGGCGCCGGCCACCCCGAACGACACGCCCTCCTTGCTCGGGTGCCCGGCCCGGCGCGCGGTGACGCGGCCCAGCGGCGTCGCCCACCACGCGTCCGGCGGGTCGAACGGCGCGTCGCCGGGGTAGAGGACGGCCATGAGCCTGATGGCCAAGCCTTTGGCCAACGCGTCGTCATCGCCCAGCAGCTGAGCCGCCCACATCTCCGCGTCGGCGGACACGGAAGACCGCAGGCCGACGAGGTCGGCCTGCGGCAACAGGATCTCCAGCGGGTCGAGCAGCCGGCTCGTCACGAGCCGGATCAGGTCGTCGCGCAGGTCCACGTGTTCCGAGGTGGTCGCCACTTGACAGACAATAGCAAGTACTTGACGCCTGCCGTCAAGTAGTTAGGCCGCCCACATCTGGACCGGCGCGATGTAGCCCCAGGTGTAGAGCTGGTTCGCGCCGTCGTAGCTGCCGTCCGTGCCCGCGCCATAGGTGTCGTGGACGTAGAACGAGCCGTTGTCGTGGTAGCCGATCACCACGGACAGGTGGCCGGCCGTCGAGCCCCACGAGCCGCTCATGATCACGAACTTGCCCTGGTCGATGAACGCGCGGACCTGGGCCGGGGTGAAGTTGCCCTGCTGGACCGCGGCGCCGTTGCGGGCCAGGAAGTCGCGCTCGGACTCCCAGGAGGCGCAGGGGCGGGCCGGGTTGCCGCCGCAGTAGTAGCCGGTGATCCAGCCGTGCGCGCCCTTCCAGCTGCCGGTGCGCGACCAGTCGTTCATGGTGCGGTTGAAGGTGGTGCCGCGGTTGCTGAACTCGTCGGTGATGTAGCGGCCCCACTTCGACCAGTGCGAGGACGGCTGCGAGACCTGCACGCCGAACTCGTTGGGCAGCTGGTAGGTGACGAGGTCGATCACGGCGCTGGTCGGGCCGCAGGAGGAGTTGCCGTTGAACTCGTTGCGCGTGTCCCACAGCTGGTGGATGTACTCGGCGCGGTTGAGGCGGCCCATCGTGGTGACCTGGCCGTCCAGCGTCGACGCCTTCAGCCCGGCGGCCTTCATGTAACCCTTCTGCGGGCTGCCGACGACGGCCTCGGACCCGTTGAGAGCGGTCAGCGCGTAGTTGAACGACAGACCCTCGACGACCCGGGACGCCTTGCCGGTCCCCAGTTCCTGCACGTAGACGCCGTTCAAGCCGTCGAACTGGTTCGGCCCGAGCAACTTGTCGGACACGCAACCCATGACCTCGTAGGCCACGCGTGCGCCGTCGGTGCTCCACACCGCGCTGCGGTAGTGGTTTCGAGTCTCGCCGACCAACGACCGGACGACACCGTCTTCCGAGACCAGGCCCAGGTACTGCGGCTCCGCGCCACCACAGCGGTAGATCTCGTTGTGCTTGATGAAGCTGACGTGCCGCTCGCCCAAGATGTCGACGAGCTTGAAGTCGCGGTACAGAGCCGTCGAGTCACTGCTGATCAACGGCTTCGCGGCGCCGGACTTCAGGTCGAAGCGGACCAGCGAGCCGACGTAGGTGCTGTCGTCGGCCGCGTCCGGGTGCTGCACGGCCAGCAGTCCGGTGCCGTCGGAGGTGAAGCCGAGCAGCTGCGGTGCGCGGCCCTTGAGCTTGCCCGCGACCACCCCGTCGACGACCACGTTCTCGCCGTCCGCATAGGCCAGGACAGAACCGTGGAACACGGCCGACGTGATCGCGCCGCGGGCGATGAAACGAGACTTGCCGTAGCGGTCGAACGTCTGCACGGACGTGCCGTAGGTGCCGTTGAAGTCGGAGATCACAGCTGCGGACGAGCCGTCGGCCGATGACGTCGAACGGACTGTGTACGCCGGGTCGGAAACCTGGACGGTGGCTCTCTTGACGCCACCAACGGTCACGTCGTAGCCGGTGTCCGAACGGACGGCCTGCGACAGCGACGGGCTCTCGGAGTAGGGCTCGGCGGCCTGAGCGGGGGACACGGCGGCGGCCAGCGTGCCGAGTGCCACCACCAGGGCCAGGGAGGTTTTCGTCATGGGTCAAACGTCATGCCGCGTGGCATGTGTTCGGTATGCGTCCGGTAGTTACGATCGGGATCGTGGAGTTCCGCGTGCTCGGGCCGCTGGAGTGTTACGCCGATGACGGCGTGCGCCTGAGCCTCGGCCCGCCCAAGCAACGGGCGGTGCTCGCGCTGCTGCTCGCCCAGCCCGGCCGGGTGATCTCCGTCGACCGGCTGATCAGCGTGCTGTGGGACGACGCGCCGCCCAAGACCGCGCTGAAGAACCTGCAGGTCTACGTCTACCAGCTGCGCAAGATCGTCGGCTCGCGGCTGCTGTCGCGCGCGCCCGGCTACCTGATGTCGATCGACCCGGCCGAGCTGGACCTGACCCGGTTCACGGCGCTGCTCGAACTGGCCCG
Organism: Lentzea sp. NPDC006480; assembly: GCF_040611995.1. NCBI lineage: Bacteria > Bacillati > Actinomycetota > Actinomycetes > Pseudonocardiales > Pseudonocardiaceae > Lentzea > Lentzea sp. NPDC006480. The sequence goes on along the minus strand of NZ_JBEXPJ010000070.1, from coordinate 35,576 downwards.
CGAGGAACGCACGCCGCAGAGCTACCGCGAGGCGCTCGCGTTGTGGCGCGGTCCGGCGCTGGCCGATCTCGCCGCCGCCGGGCTGCTGCGCGGGGTCGTCGCGCAGCTGGAGGAACTGCGGCTGGCCGCGCGGGTCGAGTGCGCCGAGGCCGAGCTGGACCTGGGCCGGCACGTCGAGATCGTCGCCGACCTGAACGAGTGGGTCCGCGAGCACCCGTTGCACGAACGCCTGCGCGAGCAGCAGATGGTGGCGCTGCACCGCGCCGGACGCGCGGCCGAGGCGCTGGCCGCGTACCAGGAGTGCCGCCGCGTGCTCATGGACGAGCTGGGCGTCGAGCCGGGAGAGTCGCTGCGCAGGCTCCAGGCCGAGATCCTGCGCGCGAAACCCGTTGGCGTGTCGGCGATCCGGCAGCTGCCGCCGGACGTGGTCACGTTCGCCGGCCGGTCGCGCGAGCTGAACCTGATCAAAGCCCAGCCCCGGCAGGACCGGGTCGCGGTGTGCGTGCTCACCGGGCAGGCGGGCATCGGCAAGTCCGCCCTCGCGATCCGGGCGGCGCACGAGATCGCCGCGCGGTTCCCGGACGGCCAGCTCTACGCCGACCTCTCCGACGGCGCCTCCGACCGGGTCCTGAGCCAGTTCCTGCGCGCGCTCGGCGAACGTCCCGGCGACGAGGAGGCCTTGCGCTACCGGTCGTTGACCGCGTCCCGGCGGTTGCTCGTGGTGCTGGACAACGTTTCCACCGCGGCCCAGGTCAAACGCCTGCTGCCCACCGGTCCGGGCTCTGCCGTGCTCATCACGTCCCGCCGCCCGCTCACGTCGCTGCACGGCGCCTCCTACGTCAAGCTCGGCGCGCTGCCGCTGGAGGACGCCTTCCAGCTGCTCGAAGGCGTGGCCGGGAAGGTCGACGACGCGGCGGAGCTGGTGCGCTGGTGTGGCGGATTACCGCTGGCACTGAGGATCGCGGGTGCCCGGCTGGCCGCTCGTCCACAGTGGACCGCGCCGCTGCTCGCGGCACGTCTGGCGGACGAGACGCGCCGGCTCGACGAGCTGAAAGCGGGCGACGTCGCGGTGCGGTCGGCGTTCGAGGTCAGCTACGCCGAGCTCGGATCCACTGATGTGGCAAGGGTTTTCCGGCTCCTCGGCCTGCTGGACGGCCCGGACTTCGCGGTGGCGGCGGCACGGGCGCTGACGGACGTGCCGGACGTGGAGGAACTGCTCGGCGAACTGGCGGACGCGCACCTGGTCGAGGAACCCGTGCCCGGCCGGTTCGCCCTGCACGACCTGCTGCGGTTGTTCGCGCGGGAGCGGTGCCGGGGCTCGGAGTCGTCGGCCGAACGCTCGCTCGCGCTGGAACGCCTGCACAAGCACTACCTGGAAGCCCTGGCGGACAACCCGACCGACCTCTGGCTCGCCGAGGAGCGCGAGAACCTGATCGCCGCCGCGCACCAGGCCTCGCCCGCCGACGCGGTCGCGTTCGCGGCCGGGCTGTCGTGGTACTTCCGCCGCCGCTCCGAGGTGGCGGACTGGGCGGAGCTGAACACCCTCGCGCTGGAAGCCGCCCGCACGCTCGGCGACGTGCGCGCGGAAGCGTTGGCGTTGAAGGAGCTCGGCGCGGCCTGCGAGCGCGGCTTCAAGTTCGCCGAGGCCCAGCAGCACTGGGCGGCGGCACTCGGCCTGGCCCGCTCGCTGGGCGACCGGCAGCTCGAAGCCGTGACGCTCAACAACCTCGGCATCGTGCACTGGCGCCGCCGCGACCTGCCCGCCGCCGTCACCTCGCTGGAGGCCTCGCTGACGTTGCGCGAGGAGCTGTCCGACTCCCAGGGCGCTGCCTACGTGCGCACCAACCTGGGCCTCGTGCACGCGGCGCTCGGCGATCTCCCCGCCGCTTTGGGTTGCTACGAGGAGACTTTGACGACCTTCCGCACGTGCGGCGACCGTTCCGGTGAGCTGCATGCGCTGGCGAACATGGCCGACGCGCACCGCCAGCTGGGCTCGCTGGACCAGGCGCTGGAGCTGTCCGAGGAGGCGCTGCAGCTCGCGCGATCGGTGGGGGACAGGCAGATCGAGGCCGGTGTGCTGCTCGACCGCGGCACCGTGCACGAACTCGCGGGACGCACCGAAGAGGCCAAGGCGTCGTACCGCGAGGCGGTGGAGCTGTCGCGGCGGATCGGTTTCCGTTGGGGTGAGACGGAGGCGTCGCGCAAGCTGGCGGGGCTGGGCACGGCCTAGTCTGGGTCACGTGGAACTGCTGCACCTCAGGTACTTCGTCGCGGTCGCGGAGGAGCTGAACTTCTCGGCGGCCGCGCGGAAGCTGCACATGGCCGCCTCCCCGCTGAGCCAGCGGATCAAGGACCTCGAGCACGAGCTGGGCCGCAGACTGTTCGACCGCAGCACCCACCACGTCGCGCTGACCGACGCCGGCACCGCGCTGCTGCCGATCGCGCGGGACGTGCTCGACCGCGTCGGGTCGATCAAGTGGCAGCTCGACCAAGCCACGAAACCCAGTCGCACCACCGTGTTCGTCGGCATGCCCGCGGGCGTCCACCCGGCGTTGCGGGAACGGGTGAACCTGCTGGCCGAGCGGGTCGAGGAGCGGTTCGAGCTCAAGCGGTGGCCCGGCACGACGCCCGATCTGGTCGCGGCGGTGAAGAACGGTGAGCTGGCGATCACGCTCGCACGGCTGCCGGTGCAGGAGGCCTCTCTCGACACCCTGCACGTGATGACGGAACGCCTCGGCGCGGTGGTGCCGGCCGACCGGTTCGCCGGGTACACCGAGGTCAAGCTGGCGGACCTGACGAACCTCGCGTATGCGCGATCGCCGGACGAAATAATGCCCGCCTATTTCGAGCAGCTCGACCGGCAATTGGACGATTTGGGAGTGAAGAAGCGAATTCAGCTGACGCACACCGGTTACGGCGGCGTGAGCGAGCTGGTGTCCGGCGGGCTGGCGTTCTCGATCTCGATGCTGGACGAGAACAGCGCCATGCAGGGCTATCGGCTGGAGAACATGCAGGTCCTGCCCTTCGCGGACTTCCGGGCCCAGCTCGACACGGGTCTGCTGTGGCGCCGCGACCGGGCCGGTCAAGACCTGGCGGAGGTCGTGAAAGCCGCCAGGGAGGTCTTCGCGGAGGCCCTTGTTCGCTAAAAGAATGGTGTGACCGCTGTGGTCATACCATTATGAGCGACATGATCGTTCCCTTTTTCCCTGTTCGCGCCTAACTTCGGTTGTGCAAGAACGAACAGGTGCGAAAGGACGAACGATGATGGACATCACCACCGGCCCGCTGGACGGCGTCCGGGTGATCGACCTCTCGACCGTGGTCATGGGCCCGTACGCGGCCCAGATCCTCGGAGACCTCGGCGCCGACGTGATCAAGATCGAGTCGCCAGCGGACACCGTCCGCGTCGGCCAGTACCGCACCACGCCGGGCATGACGCCGCTCAACCTCAACGTCAACCGCAACAAGCGCAGCGTCGCCCTGAACCTGAAGGACTCCGACGACCGCGAGAAGGCGCTCAAGCTGATCGACACGGCCGACGTGCTGATCACCAACATGCGTCCCGGCGCGCTCAGCAGGCTCGGCCTGAACTACGCCGACGTCGCCGAGCGCAACCCCGGCCTGATCTACGCCCACGCCCAGGGCTTCCGCGGCGACTCCGACCGCGCCGGCAACGCCGCCTACGACGAGACCGTGCAGGCCGCGTCCGGGCTGGTCGACATCGCGAACCGCGCGATCGGGCGGCCCGTCTACCTGCCGACGATCATCGGCGACAAGGTGTCGTCGCTGACCATCGCCTACAGCGTGCTCGCCGCGCTGGTGCACCGGAACAACACCGGGCAGGGCCAGCGGATCGAGATCCCCATGACGGACACGATGATCGCGTTCAACCTGGTCGAGCACCTCGCCGGGCACGCGTTCGAGCCGGAGCAGGGACCGACCGGGTTCAACCTGTCGATGGCCAAGGGCCACCACGCCGTGCACACGAGCGACGGGCTCGCCTGCGTCGTGCCGTACAACCCGCAGAACTTCCGCGACTTCTTCGCCGCCGCGGGGCGTCCGGACCTGGTCGAGGACCCGCGCATCTCCGGTTACATGATCGACCCGGCGGACTCCGACGACCTCATGCACCTTGTCGACGCGTGTGCGCCCGCGCTCACCACCGAGGAGTGGGGCGAGGTCTGCGAGAAGCACAGCATCCCGTTCGCGCCGGTGCTGGAGCTGGATCGCGCTCACGAGGACGAGTACGTCCGCGACGGTCACCTGCTCGACGTCGTGCAGCACCCGAGCGAGGGCGCGATCCGCTCGATCGGCATTCCGGTCCGGTTCTCCGCGACGCCGGGTTCCATCCGCCGTCAAGCGCCCCTGCCCGGCCAGGACACCGCTGACGTTCTCGCAGAAATCGGAGCCTGAGATGACTGTCGTGCGCACCGAGCGAATCGGCTCGGCACTGCTGATCACGATCGACCGGCCGGAAGCCCGCAACGCGGTCAACGCCGCGGTGGCCGCTGAGCTGAGCAACGCGTTGGACGAGCTGGAGAACACCCCGGAACTGCGCGTGGGCGTGCTCACCGGAGCCGGTGGGACGTTCAGCGCGGGCATGGACCTCAAGGCCGCGTTGAAGGGCGAGTCGCCGGAGATCCCCGGCCGCGGGTTCGGCGGGCTCACCGAGGCTGTGCTCACCAAGCCGCTGATCGCCGCGGTCGAGGGGTTCGCGATGGGTGGCGGGTTCGAGCTGGCACTGGGTTGCGACCTGATCGTCGCCGCCGAGGACGCGAAGTTCGGGCTGCCCGAGGTGAAGCGCGGCCTGATCGCCGCCGGTGGGGGAGTTGTCCGGCTGCCTGAGCGGATCCCGCACCACCTCGCGATGGAGATCCTGCTGACCGGCGAGCCGGTCGACGGTCGGCGTGCCGGAGAGCTGGGCTTGGCCAACCGCGTCGTCGCGAACGGTGAAGCCGCCGCGGTCGCGTTGCAGCTGGCCGCCAAGATCGCCGAGAACGCGCCGCTCGCGTTGGCCGCCGTCAAGAACGTGGTGCGTTCGCGGGATCGCTGGGCCGCGCAACGCGCCGAGGCCGCTCGCTTGATGACCACGGCCGATGTCCGCGAGGGCATGACCGCGTTCGCCGAGCGCCGCGCTCCGCGGTGGACAGGACGCTGACATGAACCTCGGAATCACACCTCTGACCGCTCCCGCGTTTCCCGCGGTGCAGCCACGGTTCTACGACCGCGAGTACCTGAACATCGTCTACCGCACCGATCCTGAGGCCCTGCGCGCTGTCGTGCCGGCGCCGCTGGAGATCGACGAGCCGCTCGTCCGGTTCGAGGTCATGAAGATGAACGACGTCACCGGCTACGGCCCGTACACCGAGGCCGGGCAGGCGATCCAGGTCGTCTTCGACGGCGAGCGCGGCGAGTACCTGCACGCGATGTACCTGGACAGCTTCGCCGCCACCGCGTCCGGCCGCGAGGTCAGCGCGTACCCGAAGGTGATGGCCACTCCGAACCTGTACGCCGACAACGGCGCGTTGGTCGGCACGTTGGACTACGGGACGCTGCGGGTCGCCACCGCGACCATGGGCTACAAGCACTACGAGCTGGACCGGCAGGCCGCTGAGGCGGAGATCACGGTTCCAACCTTCATGCTGAAGACCATCCCGGACTATGACGGAACGCTCAGGGTGCAGGAGCTCGTGCGCACCGAGATCACCGACGTCGTGGTCAAGCAGGCCTACACCGGCCCGGCGCGGCTGCAGCTGTTCCAGCACGTCCTCGCGCCGCTCGCCGACCTCCCCGTACTGGAGGTCGTGTCCGCCAGTCACATCATCACCGACCTGACGCTCGCTCCCGCCAAGCCGGTTCACAACTACCTGGAGGGGAAATGACCAAGGTCGCAGTGATCGGTGCCGGTGTCATCGGTCTGTCGTGGGCGAAGTTGTTCGTCGAGCACGGGCTCACGGTGAGCGTCACCGACCCGCGTCCGGACCTCGCGGATGTCGTCCCGGCCGGTGTGCAGGTCGCGGCGAGCGTCGCGGAAGCCGTGCGGGACGCGGACTTCGTGCAGGAGAACGGCCCGGAGAACCTGGAGTTCAAGAAGAACCTCTTCGCGGAACTCGTGCGGGAAGCCCCGGCGCACGCACTGCTGCTCAGCTCGTCGTCCGCGATCCCGTCCACCGCCTTCACCCAGGGCATCGACGGCTCGCGAGTCCTCATCGGACACCCGTTCAACCCGCCGCACCTGATCCCGCTGGTCGAGGTGGTGCCGGGCGAGCAGACGAGCGAGGAGTCCGTCCAGAAGGCCGTCGTGTTCTACCGCTCGCTCGGCCGCACGCCGGTCGTCGAGCGCAAGGAGATCCCCGGCTTCGTCGGCAACCGCCTGCAGGCCGCGCTGTCCCGCGAGGCCAACTACCTGGTCGAACAGGGTGTCGTCACCCCGGAAGACCTCGACGCCGTCGTGACGAACTCGCTCGGCATCCGCTGGGCCACCGTCGGCCCGTTCCTCGGCGCCCACCTCGGTGGCGGCCCCGGCGGCTACCGGCACCTCGCCGAGCACATCGGCAAGTCCATGCAGGGCCTGCAGCTCGGCACCCCGTCCGACAACCCCGAACAGCTCATCGAAGCAGTGGAAAAGGCTTACGGCTCCTCCACGTACTCGGCACTGGCCGAGACGCGCGACCGCAAGCAGCTCGCCGTTCTGACGGCATTGGAGGAGAACTGACATGGAACGCCTGGAAGACCAGCTGGTGGCCGACTTCTACAACTACGAGGCGCTGCTCAGCGACGAAGAGCGCAAGATCCTGCTGAGCGCCCGCGAGTTCATGGCCACCGAGATCAAGCCGATGGTGAACGAGTACTGGGCGAAGGGCGAGTTCCCGCACGAGCTGATCGGCAAGTTCCGCGGCGCCGGCCTCACCGCGCTGTCGTACGAGGGCTACGGCGAGCACCCGGAAGCAGTCAGCAACCTGCTCACCGGCATGCTGGCCATGGAGATGACCCGCACGGACGCCTCCGTCGCCACGTTCTTCGGAGTCCACAACGGACTCGCGATGTACTCGATCTACGCTGGTGGCGACCAGGAGCAGCGCGACCGCTGGCTGCCGGCCATGGCCGCGATGGACAAGATCGGCGCGTTCGCGATGACCGAGCCGCTCGGCGGCTCGGACGTGGCGGGCGGCATGCGCACCACGGCGAAGCGCGACGGTGACACGTGGATCCTCAACGGTGCCAAGAAGTGGATCGGCAACGCCACCTTCGCCGACTACGTGGTCGTGTGGGCCCGTGACCTCGACGACAACAACGTCAAGGGGTTCGTCGTCGAGAAGGGCACGCCCGGCTTCGTCGCGGAGAAGATCGAGGGCAAGATCGCGTTCCGGATCGTCGAGAACGCCGAGATCACCCTGACCGACGTCCGCGTGCCGGAGGCCAACCGGCTCCAGCGCATCAACTCGTTCCGCGACGTGGCCGAGATCCTGCGCGCCACTCGTGGCGGCGTCGCCTGGCAGGCCCTGGGCGTGATGATCGGCGCCTACGAACTGGCCCTGGCCTACGCGAAGGAGCGCAAGCAGTTCGGCCGCCCGATCGCGCGGTTCCAGATGGTGCAGGACCTGCTGGTGAAGTCGCTGGGCAACATCACCGCCTCGTGGGGCATGCTCGTGCAGCTCGCGAAGCTGCAGGACGCGGGCATCTTCCAGGACGAGCACTCGTCGCTCGCCAAGGCGTTCGTCACCTCCCGCATGCGCGAGGTCGTGGCCTGGAGCCGGGAGATCTTCGGCGGCAACGGCATCGTGCTCGGCTACGACGTGGCGCGCTTCTTCGCCGACGCCGAGGCGATCTACTCGTTCGAGGGCACCCGCGAGATGAACACGCTGATCGTCGGCAAGGCGATCACGGGCCAGAGCGCCTTCGTGTGATCGCTAGCGGGGATAGGTGTGGATCTCCGTTGCTTTGAGTGAAACCCACAACGCGTCGCCGGGCTGCAACCGCAGCTCGGCGACTGTCGCTGTGGTGACGTCGGCGAGCACGGGCGGGTTGCCGTCGAGTTCCACGCGGGTGGTGTGCGCGTGCTGCTCGATCCCGGAAACCACTGCCTGCCAGGTGTTTCGCGGACTGCCGGCGGGCCTTTCGGGGAACAGGCTGACCGCGGACGGAGGGAACACCACGTGCACCGGGCCTTGCGCGGGTTCGGCGATCGTGAGCGTGCCGCCCTCGTCGAGCCGGACCTCGGTGTCGTGCGCTGTGCCGCGGTAGAAGTTGAGGCCGACGAGGTGTGCCACGTAGTCGGTCCGCGGTTGCCGGACGACGTCACGCGGGGTGCCCTGCTGGACCAGGCGGCCGTCCTCGATGATCATGATCCGATCGGCCAGCACCATGGCGTCCAACGGGTCGTGCGTGACCAGCAGCGTGTGGCCGGGGTAGTTCTGCAGGTGCCTGCCCAGTTCGGAACGCACGCGCAGGCGGGTACTGGCGTCCAGAGCTGCCAGCGGTTCGTCGAGGAGCAGCAGTACCGGTGAGGTCGCCAGGGCACGGGCCAGCGCGACGCGTTGAGCTTGGCCACCGGACAACGTGCGGGGCTTGGCCTTGGCGAAGTCGGCGAGCCCCACTTGTTCCAGCCGTTCGAGTGCGAGCGCGTTCGCCTCGGCCTTGCGGGTGCCGCGAGCACGCAGCCCGAACGCGACGTTGTCGAGCGCGGTCATGTTCGCGAAGAGCAGGTAGTCCTGGAACACCACGCCGATGGGCCGTTTCTCGGCCGGCAGACCGTCCCAGGTGGACCCGTTGTGCGTGATGTGGCTGGAGCTGTCGATCAACCCGGCCAGGGCGCGCAGCGCAGTGGTCTTGCCCGCGCCGTTCGGGCCGAGCAACGCCACGACCTCGCCCGGCTCGAGAGTCAGGTCGAGCTGGAGCGAGAAGCCGGCGCGTGAGACGCGAAGTGAGGCGTTGAGTGTCATGAAGGCCCGCTGATCCACTTGTCGCGCAGCCCGGCCAGCACGGCGACGGACACCAGCAGCAGCACGATGCTGAGCACGATCGCCGCGTCCGGATCGGTCTCCAGCGCCAGGTACACGGCCAACGGCATGGTCGTCGTCCTGCCGGGGAAGTTGCCCGCGAACGTGATCGTCGCACCGAACTCGCCGAGCGCCCGCGCCCAGCACAGCACGGTTCCCGCGACGACCCCCGGCATCACACTCGGCAGGGTCACGCGCCGAAACGTCAGCCAGCGCGACGCACCCAGAGTCGCGGCCGCTTCCTCGAAACGCGGATCCGCGGCACGCAAAGCACCTTCGACCGAGATCACCAGGAACGGCATCGCGACGAACGCCTCGGCCAGCACGACACCGGCAGTGGTGAACGGCAACGAGATTCCGAACCACTGGTCGAGGTGCTGGCCTAGGACACCACGTCGGCCGAGCACCAGCAGCAACGCCACACCGCCGACGACCGGCGGCAGCACGAGCGGCACGGTGACGAGAGCGCGGAGCACACCCCGTCCCGGCAGATCGCTGCGCGCGAGCAACCACGCGAGCGGCACGCCGAGCACGACGCAGACGACGGTGGCCAGGGAGGCGCAGATCAGCGAGAGCCGCAGCGCCTGCCCGACCTCCGTGCTGAACAGCTGTGCGGGCAGGGTCGCCCACGGCGCCTTGATCAGCAGTCCTGCCAGCGGTACGAGCAGGAACGCGAGCCCGACGACCGCCGGAAGGACGAGGACGACTGGCAGCCTGGACCTCACGGTGCGGCGAAACCTGCTTCGGAGAGCACCTTCTTGCCCTGGTCCGACAACACGTAGTCGATGAAAGCCTTGGCAGCGGCGGCGTTCGGCGCCTTGTCCAGTGGCGCGATGGGGTAGTCGTTGACCGCCTTCTCGGCTTCCGCGAAGTCCTTGCCCTCGACCTTCTCCCCGGCCGCCTTGACGTCCGTGCGGTAGACGAGCGCGGCGTCGACCTCACCCAGCGACACCTTGGTCAGCACGGCCTTCACGTCCTGCTCCAGCGTGTCCGGCGCCGCCGTGATCCCGGCCGCCTCGAACACCTTCCTCGACGCCGCCCCGCACGGCACCTGCTCCGCGCACAACGCGATCTTCAGGTCCGCCTCGGCGAAGTCCGCGAGCCCGGTGACCTTGCCGGGATTGCCCTTGGGCACAGCGATCTGCAGCGTGTTCTTCGCGAACGTCGTGGGCGTCGCGGTGACGGCCTTGGTCTCCGTCACCTGCTTCATGTTGGCCGGAGCGGCGGACGCGAACACGTCGGCCGGCGCGCCCTGGTTGATCTGCTGTGCCAGCGCCGAGCTGCCCGCGAAGTTGAACGTGACCTTCGCACCGGGGTTCGCGGCCTCGAACTCCTTGCCCAGCTTCTGGAACGACTCGGTCAGCGACGCGGCCGCGAACACCGTGACGTTCCCGGAGACGCCGGTCTGCGCGGGTGCCGGTGAACCGCAGCCGGCGAGAACCAGAGCCGCCACCGCGAGCACTCTCTTCAACTCAGGCCTCCGGGATCTCGACGACGACGTGCGTGGACTTGATGGACGCGACGGCGACGCTGCCGACTTCGAGGCCGAGCTCGTCGGCGGACTCGCGACTGATCAGCGACGTGATGCGGAACGGCCCGGCCTGCATGTCGACCTGCGCCATCACCCCGTCCTTCACGACCCTGGTGACGATGCCCTTCATCCGGTTGCGCGCCGACGCCGCCACGGTCGTCCCGGGCTCGGCGACCTCGGTCATCTTCTGGGCGAACTCCGCGAGCTCCGTCCCGCTGACGCCCTTGCGCCCGTTGTCCAGCACGACGGACCGCAGGCGCCCCTGATCAATCCACCGGCGCAGGGTGTCGTCACTGACCCCGAGCAGGGCGGCGGCTTCGCTGATCCGCAGATTCGGCACGATGGGGAGTCTATGTCCGCGTTTGCGGAACTCTCAACTATTTCGAGCAGCGGAAGCCGCTAGGAGTCGAGGGAACCCGACTTATCGGTGGCGTCTCACCTGGTGACCATCGGCGCTTCGCATCACCGCCGATGCCCACAAGGGGAGTCATGCATTTACGGGTCGTGGCCGCTGTTCTCCTGCTGGCCACGGGATGTGCCGCCGAGCCCGCGAGAGGCCCCGGCGGCGACCCCATCAAGATCGGATACCTCAACAACGCGTCCGGCGCGTTCGCGGTGCCGGAGCTGCAGACCGGTGCCGAGGTCGCCGTCGCGCACCTCAACCGCAAGGGCGGCGTCCGCAACCGCCCGTTCGAGCTGATCACCTGCCCGACGGACGGCACTCCGGAGCAGTCCGCGGCCTGCGCCGAGAAGTTCGTCCGCGACAAGGTGCAGGTGGTCGTGCAGGGCGTCGACACCGGCGCCGACGCCGCCATGCCCACGCTCAGCGACGCCGCCATCCCGCTGGTCGGGCACGTCCAGTTCACGCCCGGCCTGATGAACCACAAGAACGCCTACTTCTTCGGCGCCGCGGCCGTCGCGTACGGGACGGCAGCGCTGAAGTACTACGCGGACCAGGGCGTGAAATCCGTCGCCTGGCTGCTGCCCGAGTCGCCGATCACGCACGCCTTCACCGACACCGTGCTCACCCCGTCGGCCAAGCGGTTCGGGCTGAGCTACCGCTCGGTCTACTACCCGGCGGACAACCCCGGCTGGGCCGGCCTGGCCCGCCAGGTGCACACCGCGGAGGCGTCCGGCAGCATCGCCGCCACCGAGGAGCAGTGCACGCACCTCGTCCGGTCGCTGCGGGAGTCGAACTACGAAGGCCGGATCCTCGCCGCGTCGTGCACCGGGCTGCCGAAGTCGGTGGGGAACCAGTCGATCGGCGTCGAGCTGTCGTCGGACTTCTGGCACCCGACGGACCCGCTGTCCGCGCCGCCCGCGAACCAGGACGAGATCGAGGAGTACCGCGCGGCGATGAAAGAGGCGGGGCACGACGAACCCGTCGCGGGCGCGGTGGTCTCGTTCGCCGACATGATGACGCTGGCGCGAGTGCTGTCCACTTCGGACGGAACGCCCGAGCTGGCGTTGAAGTCCGTCAAGAACCTGGACAGCTTCCTCGGCCCGCAGATCACGTGCGACCACGCGTGGCTCGGCAACTCGGCGTGCAGCACGGCGGTGTTGTTCTACCGGTTCCAGCCGAACGGCGCGTTGAAAGCCCAGATCCCTGACTTCATCGAGGTCGCCAAGCTGGGGTAACCTGACGACTTGAAGAATTCTTCAATTCGACAGGTTGTGGTGTCGTGAACGAGTTCAGGGACAACCTCCTCGCCCGCATCGAGCAGGCGGAGGAAGCAGTGCGCCGCGCGGAGGAGCAGCAGGACGTGTACGCCGCTGAGACGCACGGCGCCGACCTCGCCAACCTCCGCCGGCTCGCCGCCGAACACGGGGTGAAGTAGCCCGTGCCGGTTCCGCTGTACCAGGCCAAGGCCGACTTCTTCCGCATGCTCGGGCATCCGGTCCGCATCCGGGTGCTCGAGCTGCTGCAGGACGGGCCGAAGGCCGTGCGCGAGCTGCTCGCCGAGATCGAGGTCGAGGCCTCCAACCTCTCGGCCCAGCTCGCCGTGCTGCGCAGATCGGGGATCGTCACGGCGACCCGCGAGGGCTCGACCGTGGTGTACGCCCTCGCGGGTGCCGACGTGGCCGATCTGCTCAGGGCCGCCAGACGCATCCTGACCGAGTTGCTGGTGGGCCAGAACGAGCTGCTGGCCCAGCTGCGCGAGGAACCCGCGTGAGCTTCCTGCCCACGACGAAGGACTGGGTGGCCGCGCGGCCGAAGGACCTCCTCGCCGGGCTCACCGTCGCGGTCGTGGCGTTACCCCTCGCGCTGGGCTTTGGCGTGGCGTCCGGGCTCGGCGCCGCGGCCGGGCTCGCGACGGCGATCGTCGCGGGCGCGCTGGCGGCGGTGTTCGGTGGTTCGAGCCTGCAGGTGTCGGGGCCGACCGGTGCGATGACGGTGGTGCTGGTGCCGATCGTGGCCCGGTTCGGGCCGGGCGGGGTGCTCACGGTCGGCCTGCTGGCGGGCGTGCTGCTCATCGGGCTCGCGCTCGTGAAGGCAGGCCGGTACATGCGCTACGTGCCGGCGCCGGTGGTCGAGGGCTTCACGATCGGCATCGCCGCCGTGATCGCGTTGCAGCAGGTGCCCGCCGCGCTGGGCGTGCCGACACCGGACGGCCACAACGTCGTGGTGAACGCCGTGCGCGCCTTCGGTTCGGGTCCGGTCTGGCCTTCCGTCGCACTCGCGGCGGGCGTGGTCGTCGTCATGCTCGCCGGCGCACGGTGGCGGCCGGCGATCCCGTTCTCGTTGCTGGCAGTGGCGGTCGGCACGGTGGTCGCGGAGATCTGGTCGTTGCCGGTGAGCAGGATCGGCGCGTTGCCGGCGACCCTGCCCGCACCAACTCTGTCCTTTGTGGACCTCGATGCCGTGTGGACGCTGTTGCCCTCCGCGGTCGCCGTGGCGGCGCTGGCGGCGCTGGAAAGCCTGCTGTCGGCGACCGTCGCGGACGGCATGAGCGTGAACCAGCGGCACGACCCCGACCGTGAGCTGTTCGGGCAGGGCGTCGCGAACGTCATCACGCCCCTGTTCGGCGGCGTTCCGGCGACCGCGGCCATCGCCAGGACGGCCGTCAACGTCCGCTCCGGCGCCGGGTCCAGGCTCGCCTCGCTCGTGCACGCCGCGACGCTCGCGTTGATCATGCTGGTCGCGGCACCGCTGGTCGGCCGCATCCCGTTGGCGGTGCTGGCCGGCGTGCTGCTGGCGACGGCGATCCGCATGGTCGAGGTGGGTTCGGTGCGGGTGCTCGTGCGGGCGAACCGCGCGGACGCGCTCGTGCTCGTCCTCACCGCCGCCGCGACGCTGGCACTCGACCTGGTGACGGCGGTGATCGTCGGCCTCGTGGTGGCGGGCGCGCTGGCGTTGCGCGCGGTGGCGAGGTCGGTGCGGATCGACGAGGTGCCGCTCGACACCGGTGATCACGCGCTGGAGGAACGCGCGCTGCTCGCCGAGCACATCGTGGCCTACCGGCTCGACGGACCGCTGTTCTTCGCGGCGGCGCACCGGTTCCTGCTGGAGCTGACCGAGATCAGCGCGGTGTCGGTGGTGATCCTGCGCATGTCGCACGTGACCACAATGGACGGAACCGGTGCGCTGGTGCTGCGCGACGCCGTGGAGAAGCTCGAACAGCGGGGCGTCACCGTGCTGCTGTCGGGTGTGCGGGACGAACACCGGCGCCAGCTGGAAAACCACCCGGTACCGATGTTCGCCACCACACCCGAAGCCATCGACCACGCGCGCAACCGGCTGCGCCAGGCCGGACTTCTCTAGCTGTTCCGGCGTCTGCAAGTACCACCAACTCCGAGTTGGTGGTACTTGCGGACGCCCTCAGCTGTGGCCGGCGATGCGGTGCGGCTGGTAGGCCGACTCCAGCTGCCGCACCTCGTCGTCCGTCAGCTCCACGTCCAGCGACGCCACCGCGTCGTCCAGCTGCGCGAGCTTCGTCACGCCGACGATCGGCGCGGTGACCACCGGGTTGCGGTGCAGCCACGCCAGCGCGACCTGCGCCCGTGACACGCCCCGAGCGGCCGCCACCTCGGCCACCCGCGAGACGATCGCGCTGTCCGACTCGGTGTACAAAGTGGACCCGAACTCGTCCGTCTCGGTGCGAGCCGTGGTCGAGTCCCAGTCACGGGTGAGGCGGCCGCGGGCCAGCGGGCTCCACGGGATGACGGCGACTCCCTGGTCCGCGCAGAACGGCAGCATCTCGCGCTCCTCCTCGCGGTAGAGGAGGTTGTAGTGGTTCTGCATCGACACGAACCTCGTCCAGCCGTTCTGCCGCTGCGTGAACAACGACTTGGAGAACTGCCACGCGTACATGGACGACGCACCGATGTAACGCGCCTTGCCGGACTTCACCACGTCGTGCAGCGCTTCGAGCGTCTCCTCCAGCGGTACGGACGAGTCGAAGCGGTGGATCTGGTACAGGTCGACGTAGTCCGTGCCCAGCCGGCGCAGCGAGTTGTCGATCTCGGCGAAGATCGCCTTGCGGGACAGGCCCGCGCCGTTCGAACCGGCGTGCATGCGGCCGTTGACCTTGGTGGCGAGCACGATCTCGTCGCGCCGCGCGAAGTCCTTCAGCGCACGCCCGGTGATCTCCTCCGAGGAACCGTCCGAGTAGACGTTCGCGGTGTCGAAGAAGTTGATGCCGGCGTCGAGCGCCGCTTTGATGAACGGTCGCGACTCCTCCTCCGGCAGCGACCACGGATGGCCTCCGCGCGCAGGATCTCCGTAACTCATCATGCCGAGACAGATCTCGGACACGTCCATGCCGGCGAGCTTGGTGTAGCGCATGGTCAGCCCCTCAGGAAAAACGACGATCACGGTCGGGTGATGGCGGCAACAACCCGTGCAACATCAACCTAGTCCCGGTCGCCGGATCGTGCCCCTCTTTAACACGACAGTGGCACTCAGGCCGTCACAGCTGACCTGCGGGTTTAGCTTCCTCGTGTGACGAGCATCGATGTGGTCGCGCCGCCGCGGGACGTGCTGGCGTGGAGCCGGGCCATGATCGACACGCCGTGGAAGGCCGCGATCGCCACGCTTCCGGACGAAACGCGCGAGGTCGTCGAACACCACAGTCCGGACTTCTCGACCGCCGCACTGGCGTTGCTCGCCGCCGACTGCATCGGCGACGCCACCCAGGCGATCCGGGTCGCGACCGCGCTGGAGCTCGCCGTCCAGCACGAACAGCTGCACGCCGACCTGATGACCCGCGCGGTCAGCCGCGGCCACCGGCCGAGCGCGTGGGTGGCGTTCGGCGACGACCGGGCCGTCTCCGCCGCGGACGCGTTGATCTCACTGGCTTTCGGGCAGCTCACCAAGCCCGAGGTGATGATCCTCAACGCGGCACTGCTGTCCGTTGTGGACGGTTATGTGCAGGAAGTCGAGATGGACGAACGCGACGACGTCGACATCGCCGAGTACCTGGGCGTCGCGGCGGCGAAGCACTCGACGCTGACGGCCTGCGCGTGCGAGCTCGGCGCGTTGTCCGCGGGCGGGTCGCGCAGCCAGGCCGACCACCTCCGGGAGTTCGGCGACGACATCGGCCTGGCGCGCAAGCACGTCGACGACGTCGAGGCGATCTGGGGCGGCGCCACGGTCACCGGTCGTCCGCTCTACGACGACCTGCTGCACCGCCGCCGCACGCTGCCCGTGGTGGCGGCGATCCACTTCGGCACCGACGTCTACGCCACTGATGCCGAACCGCACGAGCTGGCCGCCCGAATCGAGGAAGCGGGCGGGCGGAAGTGGTGCGAGCAGCAGGCCGAACTGCTGCTCGCCCGCGCCCTCAACCACCTGCGTCAGTCGCGGCCGAGGGCGCGCGCGGCGGACGAGCTGTTCGGGCTCGCCAGGGAGTTCACGACCGCCAGGTGTGCGAAGGCTCGAACCCCAGCACCCGCCGTGCCTTCTCAATCGACAGCAGAGTCTCGTGAGGACCGAACTCCCTCTTGAGCGGCACGCCCGGATAGACCTTCGCGACCAGCTCGTCGTTCGGCGTCGTCATGCACGTGTCGGCGTTCGCGATGATGAACACGTCGAACCCCGTCGCGTCGTGCCGCAGTGCCTTGCGCACGGCCTGCGCACCGTCGCGTGCGTCGATGTACGACCAGAGGTTCCACTTGCGCGAGAGCGGGTCGGCGTCGAACGGGAAGCGCTCGTAGTCGTGTGGCTCCATCACGTTCGAGAACCGCAGCCCGATGATCTTCATCTCCGGCTCCCACCGGCAGAACTGCTGCGCGAGCGTCTCGTCGACGAGCTTGCCCAGCGAGTACGACGTCTCCGGGCGGCCCGCGTACTCCTCGTCGATCGGGATGTACGGCGGGGGAGTGTCGAACGGCAGCCCGAGCACCGTCTCACTGGAAGCCCACACGACGTTGCGCACCTTGGCGAGCCGTGCGGCGGCGAACACGTTGTAGGTGCTCGTCACGTTGTTGTGGAACGTCTTCGCGTTGGGCGCGACACCAGGGCCGGGGATCGCGGCCAGGTGCACCACGGCGTCGAGCCCGGCGTACCTGTCGTCGATCCCGCTGATCGCCTCCACGACCTGGCCGTAGTCGGTCAGGTCGACCCGCGTGAACTCGCCGCCCTGGGGCGTCGGGGGAGCCGCCTGGTCGAGGTTGTGCACCTCCCAGCCGTGCTCCAGCAGATCGGCCACGACAGCACGGCCGAGCTTGCCGCTGCCTCCGGTCACCGCGACACGTTGAGTCATGACTCAATTATTGCCTCACGATGACACGCGCAGCACCACCTTGCCCGCCGCGTGGCCGGTGGCGCTCAGCTCCTGCGCCCTGCCGGCTTCGGCCAGCGGAAGGCTCTGCGCGACCCGCACCGCGAGCTTGCCGTCGACGACGAGCTGGGCGTACTCGGCGAGCCGGGTGCCGAACGGTGCGCCGCCGCCCGAGAACTCGACCCCCAGTTCGGCGGCCCGCGGATCGGCGATGGTGACGATCCGGTCCGTGCCGCCGACAAGTTCGATCGACAGCGGCAGGTCACCCTGCCCCGCGGCGTCGTAGACGGCGTCGACGCCCTGTGGCGCGGCGGCGCGGATCCGCTCCGCGAGGCCCTCTCCGTAGGCGACCGGGGTGGCGCCGAGTGAACGGAGGTAGTCGTGGTTGGCGGGGGACGCCGTGCCGATGACCGTGGCGCCGCGGGCCATCGCGAGCTGAACGCCGACCGCGCCGACCACCCCCGCGGCCCCGTGGATCACCAGCGTGTCGCCGGCGTCCACCTTCAGCGCGTCGAGCACCCGAACCGATGTCTCGACGGCCACGGGCAGTGCGGCGGCGGCGTCCCAGTCGAGGCCCGCGGGCTTGAGGGCGAAGTCGGTGGCGAGCGCGTGCTCGGCGTACGCGCCGGTGACGGTCCAGCCGAGGACCTCGTCGCCCACCTCGACCCCGGTGACGCCGTCGCCGACCTCGTCGACCACGCCGGCCGCCTCCAGGCCCGGGGTCACCGGGAAGGGGGCCGCGAAGTGCGGCATCCACCCGTTGCGGATCTTGTGGTCGAGCGGGTTGACCGCCGCTGCCACGACTTTCAGCCTGATCTGTCCCGGTCCGGCGTGCGGCTCCCCGACCTCCTCGAGGCGCAGGACTTCCGGGCCGCCGAACTCGGCGTAGGTGATCGCCTTCATCGTTCACTCCAGTCGTTGGTCGATGTGTCAATCCTGGATGCCGACCCGAACGACCTGAGCCAGCACTTCGGATAGTTCCCCCTGGCCGAAAGACCAGCCGTCGACCCGGCCGAGCGGACTACGCTCGAACTCATGGACCTGCAGACGGCTGTCGGCGTGATTCAGGCACCGCTGGGCGAGACGTTGCCGCGGCTGTCCGAGGCGCTCGCCGAGACCATTCCCCACCAGGCGGTCGCCGAGCTGTCGAACTGCTCGTTCGCGCCGTTCAAGTTCCGCGGTGGGGCGCCGGGGCCGACCATCGCCGATCTCGCCGCGTTGCGGCCGCTGGTGTCCTCGAAGGGAACCTGGCAGGGGCGAGCGGTCATGGGTGGCGTCGAGGTTCCCGTGGTCGTCCTGGTGAGCGACGTCTCCCAGCCGAGCGCGCTGCTGGTGCTGCTGCGGTCCGAGGACACCCCGGTGCCGGAGGAGCTGCTGACGTCCGCGCGGGCGCTGTGGGACCTGGTGACCGCGCACATGGAGGGCCTGCGCAACGAGGCGGTGCCGGCGACGCTCGCCGTCTCGCGGGCGGCAGCGGCGGCCCGTGCCGTGGCCATCTCCGACCTCGGCGACGCGTTCGGGGCCGCCCTGACCGCCTTGCTCGGCGTGCTGCGCGACCGCGACGTGGACGACGAATACGCCCGTGCACGTGCCGTCGACCTCGCCGTCACCGCGCTGATCGAGCTGCGGTCGCGGGCCGATCTCGACCGGGCGCAGACCGAGGAGCGGTCGGGTGACGCCTTCGAACGCCTGGCGGAGTCGCTACGCCGGGTGCTGCGCGGCCGTGACGTGCGGCTCGACCTGGGCCCGCCCGGTGCGGAGGAGGGCGCGGATCGTGTGCTGCCGACCGAGGTCGCGTTCACGGCCAGTGCGGTGGCCAGGTCCGCCGTGCACGCGATGCTGGACGACCAACGGGGCGTGCGGCGCGTTCACGTCGCCTGGAAGATCGTCGGGACCGCGTTGAAGGCGACCGTGCGCGACGACGGCCCGGGCACTCTCTCGTGCGGCAGCCTCGACACCCGCCGGGTCGCCGAACGCCTGGGGCCGCTCGGCGGGCGCGCGGAGGTGGACGCGGTGCCGGGCTGGGGATCGACGGTGACGATCGAGGTGCCGATCGGGCCGCCGGAGAACCCGCGCGACGACCCGCTGACCGTGCTGGGCGCGCGGGAGCTGGAGGTGCTGGGACAGCTCGCCCGCGGTCGCCGCAACCGCGACATCGCCGGTGACCTGCACATCAGCGAGTCCACGGTGAAGTTCCACGTCGCGAAGATCCTGGAAAAGCTGGGCGTCGGCTCCCGCGGCGAGGCGGCCGCGCTCGCGCACGAGTGGGGTGCGGCGGCGCGTTAGCCGATCTCGTCGAGGCGCCGGCGGACCAGGTCGCGGACCACGTCGTCCGGCAACGGTGTGTCCGCGGTGAAGCGAATCGTGCCCTTGGACAGGGAGAAGCCGGCCAGCCGGTCACGCACCGCGTCCACGGCGGCCGGGCTGAACGGGTACACGGCCAGGTGGTTCCCGGAGGCCTTGAAGCCGAGCAGCGGTTTGCCGTGGTGGCGCAGCGCGGCCATGCCGTAGCTCGTGCCCTGCTCGGCGTCGGGTGCCGACTCCTCGGCCAGTGCGCGGACCCGTTCGAACGCGGCCCGTGCGGGAGCGTCGAGCCCGGCGAAGTAGTCGTCGACATCGGCCATGCGGGCACGCTACCTGGGGCTCAGCGCTCCGCGAGCGAACCTGTGGCGCGTCGCGGGACCATGTCGTTCGTGCTCGATACAGAGACGTGAACCACCCTCGGTTGCACGTCCAATAGTAGGAAGTCAAACTATTCCTATGGCGACCTCTCTGCACCGACCGGCGAACCCGGTCCGCTTCGTGACGGCGTCCAGCCTGTTCGACGGGCACGACGCGGCGATCAACATCATGCGGCGGATCCTGCAGTCGCAGGGTGCGGAGGTCATCCACCTCGGCCACAACAGGTCGGTGGCGGAGGTCGTCAACGCCGCGATCCAGGAGGACGTGCAGGGCATCGCCATCAGCGCCTACCAGGGCGGGCACGTCGAGTACTTCTCGTACCTGGTCGAGCTGCTCAACGAACGCGGCGCCGGGCACATCCGGGTCTACGGCGGCGGTGGCGGCGTCATCGTCCCCGAGGAGATCGAGCTGCTGCACTCCCGCGGCGTGGCGCGCATCTTCTCGCCGCACGACGGGCAGTCGCTCGGCCTGGCGCGGATGATCAACCTGATGATCGAGGAGTGCGACCACGCGCTCACCGAGCCGTTCAGCCACGACGCGCTGCTCACCGGCTCCGACGAGGCGCTGGCCAGGGCGATCACGCACATCGAGGCCGGGCAGCCCGTCGACGTCGAGACCACCCGCACCGTCCCGGTGCTCGGCATCACCGGCACCGGTGGTTCTGGCAAGTCGTCGCTGACCGACGAGCTGGTGCGCCGGTTCCGGCTCGACCAGCAGGACAAGTTGCGCATCGCGGTGCTCGCCGTCGACCCGACGCGGCGCCGCGGTGGTGGCGCGCTGCTCGGCGACCGCATCCGGATGAACTGCCTCGACGGCGACCACGTCTTCTTCCGTTCGCTGGCCACGCGCCGTGCGGGCAGCGAGATCCCGGACGGCCTGGAGCAGGCCATCAAGGCGTGCAAGGCGTCGGGCGCGGACCTGGTCATCGTCGAGACGCCCGGTATCGGTCAGGGCGACGCGGCAATCGTGCCGTTCGTGGACTTCTCGCTGTACGTGATGACGCCGGAGTTCGGTGCCGCGTCGCAGCTCGAGAAGATCGACATGCTCGACTACGCGGACGCCGTGGCGATCAACAAGTTCGAGCGCCGCGGTGCCGAGGACGCGCGTCGTGACGTGGCGCGGCAGCTGGTGCGCAACCGCGAGGCGTTCGGCGTGAAGTGGGAGGACATGCCGGTCTTCGGCACGTCCGCCGCGACGTTCAACGACGACGGCGTCACCGCGCTGTACCAGTTCCTGCGCGACGGGCTCGTCGAGCACGGCCTCACGGTTGAAGAAGGCTCTCTCGCGACTGTCAACGGCAAGACGTCGACGAGCGCGTCCACGGTCGTGCCGGCCTCCCGCGCGCGCTACCTGTCCGACATCGCCGACACCGTGCGCGGCTACCACCGCAAGACCGACGAGCAGGTCGAGGCGGTCCGCACGCACACCCAGCTCACCGGCGCGCAGAAGGCGTTGGAAGCAGCCGGGAAGGGCGTCGCGGACATCGCGGAGCTGGCTTCGGCCGCCGAGCGCGAGGTCGAGCGCGACACGGCGGACCTGTTGAGCGGCTGGGAGAAGGTCCGCGAGGAGTACTCCGGCGACGAGCTCGTGTTCAAGGTGCGGGACAAGGAGATCCACACCAAGCTGACGCGGGAGACGTTGTCCGGCAACCAGGTCCGCCGGGTGAGCCTGCCGCGCTACGACGACGAGGGCTCGCTGCTGCGGTTCCTGCGCAAGGAGAACCTGCCGGGCTTCTTCCCGTACACCGCGGGGGTTTTCCCGTTCAAGCGCGAGGGCGAGGACCCGGCGCGCATGTTCGCGGGCGAGGGTGACGCGTTCCGCACCAACCGCCGCTTCAAGTACCTGTCGAAGGGCAACCCGGCCACGCGCCTGTCGACCGCGTTCGACTCGGTGACGCTCTACGGCCGCGACCCCGACACCCCGCCGGACGTCTACGGCAAGATCGGCACGTCCGGTGTCTCGATCGCGTCGCTCGACGACATGAAGGCGTTGTACGACGGTTTCGACCTGGTCGCGCCGACGACGTCCGTGTCGATGACGATCAACGGCCCGGCGCCGACGATCCTCGCCTACTTCCTGAACACCGTGATCGACCAGCAGGTCGCCAAGTTCCGCGACGAGCACGACCGCGAGCCCGACGCCGCCGAGTACGACCAGCTCCGGAGGTTCGCGCTCGCCAACGTCCGCGGCACCGTGCAGGCCGACATCCTCAAGGAGGACCAGGGCCAGAACACCTGCATCTTCTCCACGGAGTTCTCGCTGCGCATGATGGCGGACATCCAGGAGTGGTTCATCCAGCAGCAGGTGCGCAACTTCTACTCGGTGTCGATCTCCGGCTACCACATCGCCGAGGCCGGAGCGAACCCCATCTCGCAGCTCGCTTTCACGCTCGCCAACGGTTTCACCTACGTCGAGTCGTACCTGGCGCGCGGCATGAACATCGACGACTTCGCGCCGAACCTGTCGTTCTTCTTCTCCAACGGCATGGACGCCGAGTACAGCGTGATCGGCCGGGTGGCGCGGCGGATCTGGGCCGTGGCCATGCGCGACCGCTACGGCGCCGCCGAACGTTCGCAGAAGTTCAAGTACCACGTGCAGACCTCGGGCCGTTCGCTGCACGCGCAGGAGATGGACTTCAACGACATCCGCACGACGCTGCAGGCTCTTTGCGCGCTGTACGACAACTGCAACTCCTTGCACACCAACGCTTACGACGAGGCGATCACCACGCCGACCGAGTCCAGCGTCCGGCGCGCGATGGCCATCCAGATGATCATCAACAAGGAGTGGGGCCTGTCCGCGAACGAGAACCCGCTGCAGGGCTCGTTCGTCATCGACGAGCTGACCGACCTCGTGGAAGAGGCCGTGCTGACGGAGTTCGACCGCATCTCCGAACGCGGCGGCGTGCTCGGCGCGATGGAGACCGGCTACCAGCGCGGCCGCATCCAGGACGAGTCGATGCTCTACGAACAGCGCAAGCACGACGGCTCGCTGCCGTTGATCGGCGTCAACACCTTCCTGCCCGAGGGCGGCGAGCGCGAGGTCGTGAAGATCGAGCTCGCCCGCGCCACCGAGGAGGAGAAGTCCTCGCAGGTCGAGCGCACGCGTGCGTACCAGGCGGCACACCGGGACGAGGCGGAGAAGGCCTTGTCCCGGCTGCGGGAAGTCGCGCAGACCAACGAGAACGTCTTCGCGGTGCTGATGGACGCGGCGCGGGTGTGCACGCTCGGTCAGATCACCGAGGCGTTCTTCGAGGTGGGCGGCCAGTACCGGCGCAACATCTAGACCGCGTAGGGCCGGCCGACGATCCACCCGCCCACGTGGTCGGGCAGCTCGTCGGTCGGCACCACCTCCACGGTGTCGCCGACGCGGACCGTGCCAGGCTGGATCACCCAGCTGTCCAGGCAGAGCACGCCACCGAACTCGTGCCGGATCCGCCGGTGCACGTCCAGGTCCTGCGCCCCGGTGTCGGGATCGATCGTCGTGACCACGCACCGCGCCCGCTTCTTGAACATGCCGATCACCACGTCGCCGGCCACCAGCGCGTGTCCCGGCCAGCTGTCCTCCTCGCCCGCCTCGACACCGCCGATGAGGATGTTGGGCCGCAACCGCCGCACGTCGACTCCGGCGGCCGCGACCTGCCCGTCGGTGGCCACCAGGACGTTGAGCACGTCGAAGCGCTCCGGCCCGGAGTATCGGGTCAGCCGGCCGCCGAACGGCAGCACCAGCGCGTGTGCTTCCCAGCTGTCCCAGGGATGTCCGTCCACCAGCGGGCCGTCCGGACCGGTCGACGCCGGGATCGTGAGCAGGCCGTGCCGAGTGCGCCCGGTCAGGACTCCGCGCGGGCCCTGGACGTGGACGAGCCGATCGCCCGCCACGCCGTCACGGGTGAACTCGGCTTCCTGCAGTGGTTCGCCACCGAGCGACTTCACCGGATAGCGCCACAACGCTTCGACGTGCATCTTGGCTACTCCGTCGGGATCTCGTAGGTCGACCCGGGGTCGATGCGGCGATCGGATTCGGCGATCCGCACGTCGTTGATGCTCGCCTCACGCCTGCTCATGAGGCCGGACGGCGCGAACTCCCAGTTCTCGTTGCCGTAGCTGCGCCACCACTGGCCGTCGTCGTCGTGCCACTCGTACTGGAAGCGCACGGCGATGCGGTCGTCGCCGAACGCCCACAACGACTTGCGCAGCACGTACTCGTGCTCGCGCTCCCACTTCTTCGTCAGGAACGCGACGATCTCGTCGGTGCCGCGGACGAACTCGGACCTGTTGCGCCACACCGAATCCGGGGTGTAAGCGCCGGCGACGCGCAGCGGATCCCGCGTGTTCCAGGCATCTTGGGCAGCTCGCACCTTCAGGCGGGCCGTGTCGGCGTCGAACGGGGGCACGAGGTTCACGAGAGTCCTTCCAACGGTTAGGTGACTCCGCAAACGTTAGAACGAGTCTCTAACGGGTGCAAGTCTGTGTTACCGTTAGACGTGCTGACGCCCGACGAGCCCCGTCCGGTCCTGCTGATGAACACCATCTGGGCCAACCGGTCGCAGGTGCACGACGACCTGACCACGGTCGGTGGGCTTCGCGACTTCCTGGGTGTGCCGGCGGACCAGGCCGACCTCGACGCGTTTCGCGCGCTGCGGCAGGCACTCAGAGACCTCGCCGGAGTGCTGACCGAGGACACGCGTGCGGTCGCGCAGGACCGTGACCTTCAGCGCGCGGTGGCTGAGGTCAACCGTGCGGCGAGAAGCGCGCGGCAGTGGCCGCAGCTCCAGGTCGAAGCCGGGGAACTGGTGCGGGGCAACGAAAGTGAAGGCTCGCTCGCGGACCGGGAGCGCGCGTCGATCGCCGCGGCGGCCGTGGAGCTGTTCGCCGGCGAGAACCGCGTTCTGTTGCGCGCCTGTTATGCACCGGGCTGCGTGCTCTACTTCGTGAAGGATCATCCGCGCCGTGAATGGTGCTCGCCATCCTGTGGCAACAGGGTCCGCGCGGCCCGCCACTACCGGCGCAATCGGGGTGAATCGCCTGGTCCGAACGGGTTTTCCTGATCGCCAGGGCTAACCATGAGCCGCTCTGGTTCCGATAACCGGAGAACAGTAGGGCGCGCTTTGTGTGGTGGTGATCCGCGATGTCCCGAGAATCCGTGCCAGGCCACGACATCAGCTATCACCTCGTCTGTTTCGACGAGACCGGCAACGAGCGGGGGCGCGAGAGCGCGGACGTCTTGTACGACGCCCGCCGCGACGTCACCGACGTGTTCTTCTTCATCCACGGGTGGAACGGCGATGTGCCGGCCGCCCGGCTGCAGTACGGGCAGTGGGTCAAGACCATGGCCGACTGTCGCGCCGAACGTGAGGCGGCACACCGGCTTCCCGGCGGCTTCAAGTCGTTGCTCGTCGGCCTGCACTGGCCCTCCAAGGCGTGGGGCGACGAGGACGTGCGGTCCGACGAGTTCATCAAGGCCTCGGCGCAGCGCCTCGGCGGGGGAGCGGGCCGCGTCGCCGCGGTGCGCACGATCGTCGAAGCCGCGCGGCAGCACCCGTGCCGGATGTCGGCCGCGGTCAAGCAGGCCTACGACTACCTGGAGAGCTCGGTCCCGGACCTGCCGGGCGAGGACGGCATGCCTTTCGACGCCGAGCAGCTCTACCGGGCGTGCCTGGAGGACCCGGCGCTGGGCGGGATCCTGTCGCCGTTGCGGATCCTGACGTTCTGGAAGATGAAGCGCCGCGCCAAGGTGTTCGGCGAGAGCGGCGCCGCCCGGATCGCCCGCGAGGTCGCCCAGGCCGCACCGTCCGCGCGGATCCACCTGATGGGCCACAGCTTCGGCTGCATCACCGCGACCGCGATGGCGAACGTCGTGCCCGCCGCGACGCTGACGTTGATGCAGGGCGCGATGTCGCTGTGGTCGTTCGCGGAACGGCTGCCCGGCGAACCCGGCTCCGGCTACTTCCGCGGCGTGCTCGGCCGCGTGCCGGGCCCGATCATCGTCACCACGTCGGCGCACGACCACGCCATCGGCAAGTTCTACCCGCTGGCCGCGCGGTCGGGCCGCCAGGTCGACCTCGACGAGTACCCGAAGTACGGCGGCCTCGGCTCGCACGGCGTCCAGGGCACCTACGCGCACGGCCACAACATCGGATCTCCTGGTGAGCTGTCGCGCGGCCAGGTGCACAACGTCGACTGCACCTCGGTGATCCGCCGCATCGACGGGATCGCGGGTGCGCACAACGACATCTGCCACCCCGAATTGGCCCGTTTGCTGTGGAGGGCGGTGCTCGCCCGGTAGAGATTGTCCGTTTTCAGAAACACGCGTTTCCGTTGACTGCTCCGATGACTCGGTTCTACCGTGGGTTGCACCGTCGCTGCCGAAAAAACCTCGGAGCCGAGGACGGTAACAAATGTTTCGTCGTCCATTGTGGATAGTCGCTGCCTTCGTGCTGGCGCTCGTCGCCGGAACGACGCCGGCACAGGCCGCGGATCCCGTGCTGGTGCCCATCTTCGACGGCAAGACGCTCGACGGCTGGACCATGCACGCCAAGGACGCGTTCGTCGTGAAGGACGGCGCGATCGCCAGCAAGAAGGACACCACGCGCGGCTGGATCTACTACAACAAGCAGCAGTACAAGAACTTCCGCTGGATCTTCAAGGTGCGCCAGATCTCCGGCAACCACAAACCGACCGTGCTGATCTGGGGCAAGATCCAGACGCCTCCGCTGAACGGCCTCGGCGCCATCCAGTTCCAGCCACCGAACGGCGGCGCGTGGGACTACCGGGTCGGCCACAACAACGGCGGCGGCAAGCTCTTCACCAAGTACCCGCACCCCAGCATCGACGTGAAGAAGTGGGCGCAGTGCGAGATCCTCGCCAACGGTGACACGGGGGTCGCCCGCATGGCGTGCTGCCCGCTGCCCAACGGCGCCACCAAGTGCAAGGCCACCGAGGTCCTGAAGTTCGAGGACAAGAAGGAGCCTGCCGGTCGTGAGGCGCCGCTCGCGATCCAGATCCACAACAAGGGCATCGAGGACGAGTACAAGGACCTCGTGGTCGAGTCGCCGGTCGCGGACCCGACGAAGTTCATCACCACATAGTTGGGCCTCTGGGTAGAGGGAACCGTGCCCGTCCCACGCCGCGAGTCATCTGACCCCCGCGCGCCGTGAGACGGGCCACGGTCTATCCCGCGCCCAGCCGCAGGACCATCTGCGGCACCAGCGTGTTGCCGAGGCACGGGCGCAGGTCCGCGCGCAACGCGGACAGGCTGGTGTGGTCCAGGGACGGGTTCACCGCGATGCCGACCGTCCCCGCGGTCAGCACCACGCGCTGCATCGCCTGTCCCGCACGGATTTCCGCCGCGGCCCCCTGGTTGAACGTGCACAGCACCAGCTCGGCGCCGTTCTTCACGTGCAGCCACGCGCGTTCCACTTCGGCCGCCCGCGACAGCAACCCGCGCCACGAAGCCAGTTCCGGGAACGTCGTCCACGTGCGACGGTTCTTGGTGTGGGTGTGCAGGGTGCGCAGCAACGCCAGCACGTCCGGACTCGGCTCCTGATAACCGCCGAGCCGCACGGCCGCAGCGGCGTCGTGGGCGCTCGGGCCGGGCAGGAGCGTCACGAGTGGACGGATGCCGTGACCCTGCAGCGCCAGCCGGACGTTGAGCAGAGCGACACCGCAGGCGAGCCGCGTCTCCCTGGTGTGCGGGCTGGTGGTGTGCAGCTCGATCTGCTCGGGACGCACCTCGAATCGCACGCCGGGTGCGGTGGCTCTCGCGAGTGCGAGGACGCTGTGCACGTCCTCACCCGCGAGTCCGAGTGAGTCGGGCAGGGCGATCGTCATGCTCACACTTTCCGGCCGGGGGCGGTTGGAAGGCCACGGTCGAAGGTCCCAACTTGATAGGGCCGACCGATGGGCAGGCAGGCCCGTGCGACGGGCGAAAATGTGCGAATCTAGTCGGCGTGTCCGACGCGCCCGACCGCCGAGGCCTCGACGAGCTGCTCGACGAGGTGCGAGACCGCATGGACGAGATCGTCACCACCCGTGACCACATGCAGGAGCTGCTCGGCGCCGTCCTCGCCGTCGCGTCCGGGCTGGAGCTCGATTCGACGTTGCAGCGCATCGTCCAAGCCGCGGTCGACCTCGTCGGTGCCCGCTACGGCGCTCTGGGTGTCTTGGGCACGCGCGACGACCTGTCCGAGTTCGTCTACGTGGGCGTGGACGAGGCGACGCGGGCGACCATGGGCCACCTGCCGGAGGGCAAGGGCCTGCTCGGACTGCTGATCAAGGACCCGACGCCGCTGCGGTTGCTCGACCTCAGCCGGCACGACATGTCCGTCGGTTTCCCGCCGAACCACCCGCCGATGCACAGCTTCCTCGGGGTGCCCGTCCGGGTGCGCGACGAGGTGTTCGGCAACCTCTACATGACCGAGAAGATCGACGCCGCCGAGTTCACCGCGGACGACGAGGCCGTGCTGCTGGCGCTGGCCGCGGCCGCCGGCATCGCGATCGAGAACGCCCGGCTGTTCGAGCGCTCCCGGATGCGCGAGCGGTGGCTGGAGGCGATCGGCGAGGTCAACTCCGAACTGCTGGGCGGCGCCTCCGGCGAGTACGCGCTGCGCCTGATCACCCAGCGCACCGTGGAGCTGGCCGGTGCGGACTCGGCCCTGGTGGTGCTCGGCGACGGCGCCGACACCCCGTTGTCCGTGGCCGCGAGCGCGGGCGTGAAGATCGACGACTTCGACGCCGCCGACCACGCGGTCGACGAGGTGATCCGCTCCGGCATCCCGCTGCTGGTGGACGACCTGGGCTCGGCGTTCGGCCCCGCGCTGGCCGTGCCACTGCGGTCCGGCGTGGGCGTCACGGGAGCGCTGGTCGTGCTGCGCCGAGGCGGCGAGACGCGCTTCCTGCCGGACCAGGTGCCGATGCTGGCGTCGTTCGCGGACCAGGCGGCCGTCGCGCTGGAGTTCGCCGAGCAGCAACGCTCGCAGCGCCTGCTGGACGTGCTGGAGGACCGCGACCGCATCGCCCGCGACCTGCACGACCACGTCATCCAACGGCTCTTCGTCACCGGCCTGACCCTGCAGGCCACCATGCGCCGCATCACCGAGCCCGAAGTCGCCGCACGCCTGCAGACAGCCGTGGAACAGCTGGACGAGACCGTGCGCGAGATCCGCACCTCGATCTTCGACCTGCACTCGACCGACAACACCTCACTGCGCCGCCGGCTGCTGGACCTGGTGGCGGGCCTGACCGAGGCCACGCACCTCTCGCCCGCCGTGCGCATGTCCGGCACCGTCGACAACTCGGTGCCGCCCGAACTCGCCGAACACGTCGAGGCCGTCGTGCGCGAGGCCGTCACGAACGCCGTCCGGCACGCGTCCGCCACCGAGCTGACCGTGCTCATCGACGCCGGCGAGGACGTGGTGATCACCGTGCAGGACAACGGAATCGGCATCCCGGCCGACGCGTCGCGCAGCGGCCTGCGCAACCTCGCGAGCCGCGCCGCGAAGTTCGGCGGCACGCTCGCGGTTCGCGCGACTGAAGGCGGCGGCGCGTGCGTGGAGTGGCGAGTCCCGCTCACGTAGTCACCGAGGTGCCCGCCTTTCCCGAGCGGATCTCCAAGACATCGGCCGAGACCGGCACCGAGTTCTCTCGCACCCACACCTGCCAGTCGTGTGGCCAGCGCGTGCCGGACGACCAGCGAACGCCGTCGAGCGGAAGATCGCTGAGGGTTAGCGGGGCTTCTCGCCGTCCTTGCGGAACTGCGACGCGAACACGGCGGCCTGTGTGCGGCGCTGCATGCCGAGCTTCGCCAGCAGGTGGGAGACGTAGTTCTTCACGGTCTTCTCCGCGAGGAACATCCGCTCCGCGATCTGCCGGTTCGTCAGGCCCTCGCCGATCAGGTCGAGCACCGTGCGCTCCTGCTCGCTGAGCATGCGCAGCGGGTCGCCCTCCTCGCGTTCGCGGCGGATGCGGTTCAGCAGGGCGGAGGTCGTGCGGGCGTCCAGCAGCGACTGGCCGGCCGCGACCGTGCGGACGGCGTTGACCAGGTCGGCGCCCAGGATCTGCTTCAGCACGAACCCGGAGGCGCCCGCCATGATCGCGTCGAACAGGGCCTCGTCGTCCGCGAAGCTCGTCAGCATCAGGCACTGCAGGCCCGGGATGTGGCTGCGCAGCTCGCGGCAGAGCTCGATGCCGTTGCCGTCGGGGAGCCTGATGTCGAGCACCGCCACGTCGGCCTGCGCGCCCGGCACCTTGGCCAGGGCCTCCGCGACCGACGCGGCGTCACCGACCACTTCGAGATCGGACTCCTCGCCGAGCAGGTCCGCGATGCCGCGGCGGACGATTTCGTGGTCGTCGACGAGGAACACGCGCGTCACCATTCACGTCACGGTAGCCCAAAGTCCCTGCGATGAGGGGACCATCGGCACGCGGCTCGCCACATCGTCCGGGCCTAGTTTGAGATCATGAGCGGTCTTCCCGTTGTTGTCGGAGTCGACGGATCCCCGTCCGCGCTGGCCGCGGTGGCGTGGGCTGCTCGCGAGTGTGCGCGGCACGACGCGCCGTTGCGGCTGGTGCACGCGTACACGCTGCCGACGCGCGGTTATCCCGAAGTCATCTCATCGGCTCGTGAGCTGCGGTCGGCCATGTACGACCAAGGACGGATGTGGCTCTCTCAGGCCGTTGCCGTCGCACGGTCGGAAGCACCTGATGTGCCCGTGGAGCACGACCTGCGAATGGAACATCCCACGCCCGTGTTGCTCGCGGAGTCGTCACGCGCGCGGGAAGTGGTGGTGGGGTCGCACGGGCTGGGCGGGTTCACGGGAGCGTTGGTGGGCTCGACGGCCGTGGCGCTCGCACAGCACGGTGAGTGCCCCGTAGTGGTGGTGCGAGGGAACCACCATGAAGGACCTGTGGTGGTGGGTGTCGACCTCTCACCCGAGTCGGACCCGGCCATCGGCTTCGGGTTCGAGGAGGCGGCCGCGGGAGAAGTGCCGCTGGTGGCCGCGATGGCCCGTGTCGACGAGCAGTCGACGCTGCTGAACACGCGAATGTCCGGGTGGCTGGAGAAGTACCCGGACGTCGCGGTGGAACTGCTGGTTGTCGGGGAGCGGCCGATCCCGTTGCTGCTGGAGCTGGGGGAGCGGGCCGGACTCCTCGTGGTGGGGTCGCGGGGGCGTGGCGGATTCGCCGGGATGCTGCTCGGATCTACCTCGCAGGCCCTGATCTACCACGCCCCGTGCCCGGTGGCCGTCGTCAGGCCTGCTTGACCGCGGAGATCTCGAACTCGAGGACGACCTTCTCGCTCACCAGCACGCCACCGGTCTCGAGGGCGGCGTTCCAGGTGACGCCGTAGTCCTTGCGGTTGATGGTGTGCGAGCCCTCGAAGCCCACGCGGGTCTGGCCGTACGGGTCGACCGCGACGCCCTCGAAGGCGAACGGGATGGTGATGCTCTTGGTGATGCCCTTGATCGTCAGGTCACCGGTGATCTCGAAGTTGTCCTCGTCGACCTGCTTGGCGGAGGTCGAGACGAAGGTGATCTCCGGGTGGTTCTCGACGTCGAGGAAGTCGTTGGTGGTCAGGTGGCCGTCGCGCTGCGCGTTGCGGGTGTCGATGCTCGCGACCTTCAGGGTCACCTGCGCGGTGGTGTTCTCCGGCTTGTCACCGTCGATCGAGATCTTGCCGTCGAACTCGTTGAACGCACCGCGAACCTTGGTGACCATCGCGTGGCGTGCGACGAAGCCGATGCGGGAGTGCGAGCCGTCGATGACGTAGTCGCCGGTCAGTTCGGAGAGGTTGGTGGCGGTGGTCATGTTCGTCAGTCCTTCGGTTGTGCGATTTGGTTGAGGTGTCATCTACCTTGCAGGAACGTGGGTGATGTGTCAACTATTCCCGTATGCTGAGCTGGTGACACGATGGCTTGAACCCGAGCAGCAGCGGGCGTGGCGTGCGTACGTCCGCATGCAGGGGGAACTGAACGCGCACCTGAGCAGGCAGATCTCGGTCGACTCGGAGATCTCGATGGCCGACTTCGCGGTGCTGGTGCAGCTCACCGACACCGTCGACGGACGGGTGCGCGTGCTGGAGCTCGCCCGGCTGCTGAACTGGGAGAAGAGTCGCATCTCACACCACGTGGCCCGGATGGAGAAGCGCGGGCTGGTGCGCAGGGAGAACTGCGGCAGCGACGGGCGCGGGTCGTTCGTCGTGCTGACGGAGCAGGGCCGCTCCGCGATCGAGGAGGCCGCGCCGTCTCATGCCGAGACCGTGCGCGCGCTGGTGTTCGACCAGCTCTCCGAGGCCGAGGTCGAGGCGTTGCGGGAGATCTCGGAGAAGATCTTCACGCGGCTAACGACAGGAGAATGTGCGTCGGTAATCGCTCGGTGCGACGCCGACGACCCGATGGAAGTGGTGCCGGAGGAGAGCGGCTGTCCCGAAGCCTGAGCTGGCGGCCACCGCGTCTACGTCCAGGTCGGTCTCTTCGAGCAGGGTCCGCGCGTGCAGCACTCGTTGGAGTGACAGCCACTTGTTCGGGGTGGTGCCGGTCTCCGCGGCGAACTTGCGCGCGAACGTCCGCTCGGACATGACCGCGAGCTTCGCCATGGACGCCACCGTGTGGTTGTCCGCGATCGTGTCGAGCACCTGTGCCAGCACCGGTTCGAGGCTGTCGTGACTGCACTCGGGGATCGGGAGCTCCACGAACTGCCGCTGCCCGCCGTCACGCTGCGGCGCGACGACCATCCGGCGCGCGATGATGTTGGCGATCTTGGTGCCGAGCTCTCTTCTGACGAGGTGCAGGCAGGCGTCGATGCCCGCGGCCGTGCCGGCGCTGGTGATGATGTTGCCGTCGTCCACGAACAGCACATCCGGGTCAAGGTGGGCCTTGGGGAACCTGGCTCGGAACTCCCTCGTCTCGCGCCAGTGGGTCGTGCAGCGGCGGTCGTCCAGCAGGCCGGCCTCTCCCAGGATGAACGCGCCGTTGCAGACGCTCAGCAGCGTCGCGCTGGTCTCCCTGGTGGTCTTGAGCAGCTTCTCCGGGTAGACGTCCCGGATCCGCGCCGCCGGGAGGGCGACCAGATCGGCGTCCAGCAGTGCGTCGAACCCGTGCTCCGGCGTGATGCTGACGCCTCGAATGCTCGTCGGCACCGGCTGGTTGGGGAGCTCGCCGCACACGCGGAAGTCGATCAGGGGCACGCCCTCCTCGGTCCGGTCGACGCCGAACACCTCGCAGAGCAGGCCGAACTCGAACGGCGCGACGCCGTCGATGAGCGGAACCGCCACCGATCGCAGCATGGCAGGATTTTAACGCGCATCGTCAGATCTGCCACTGTTGGCGGGATTTTGTTGGCCGCAAACTTTAGACATGACTCTTGCAGCGATCGTCCTGGCAGTAGCAGCTCTCTCCGTCTGGCTCGACCGGCACCGCGACCGCACCGCTGGTCTCGCAGGCTCAACCGACGTCAACGACCGTGACCGCGTCCGCGTGCGCGACGACCTGAGGTACCTCACCTGACGATGTGGGGTTCGGGACCTGTGTACCGGGCGACCGGGCGGATGATCTTCGTGTCCTCGGACTGTTCGAGCGCGTTGGCACACCACCCGATCACCCGGCTGCACGCGAACGTCGGCGTGAACATCTCGCGCGGGATCCCGCACAGCTGCATCACCACACCTGCGTAGAACTCCACGTTCGCGTACAGCTGACGGCCCGGCTTCAGCTCTTCCAGCAGCTCGGTGACCCGGCGCTCCACCGTGACCGCGAAGCCGGTCAGTTCGGTGGGGTGCTGTTGGGCGATCTCCTTGAGCAGGCGCGCCCGCGGGTCCTCGGTCTTGTAGACGGCGTGACCGAAACCCATGATCCGGTCGCCCTGCTCGATGCGTTCGCGGACCCACGCGTCGATGTTGTCCGGCGACCCGATGAGGTCCAGCGCCTCCAACGCCCGGTCAGGCGCGCCACCGTGCAGAGGCCCCGAGAACGTCCCGATGGCCGCCGTCACGGCCGACACGACGTCCGCACCGGCTGACGCGACCACGCGCGCGGTGAACGTCGACGCGTTGAAGCCGTGGTCGATCGTGGCGATCAAGTACTGCTCGACTGCACGGCTCGTCCATGTTGACGGCTCCAGTCCAGTCAACATGTACAACCAGTTCGCCGACATTGACAAATCAACCCTGGGGTTGACTGGATCAAGTCCGAGCTTGAGCCTGTGCAGTGCGGCCAGGATCGTCGGCGTCATCGCGCTGACCTTGAGCGCGTCCGCCTTCCTGCTGCTCATCGGCGCGTCCCACATCGGCTGGCTGGGCAACATCGACAGCGCGGTCCGCAGCCCCGCCAGCGCCGTGCAGCCCGACCTGGCGATCGCCGGCAGCACCTCGTTTATGGTCTTCGGCAGGTCCCTGAGCTGCGCTGTTTGGGTTTTGAACAGCGCGGACTCGTCTTCGTCCGGCAACCGGCCCTCGACGAAGAGGAACCACACGTCCTCGAACGTCCGGGTCCTGGCCAGCTCGATCGCGTCGTGCTCGCGGTAGTGGTAGTAGCCCGCGGCTCCGTTCACGTCCCCGATCAGGGTTGTGGTGACGACGACGTCTTTAAGCCCTTTGGGTGCATCAATCAACATGTACAACAGGCTCCGTCAACATGTCATGTACAGTCAATGTTGATGGAATCAATGTTGACGACGAATCAAGCTGCACGCCGCCTGGGTGTCAAACCGGCGACGGTGTACGCCTACGTCAGCCGCGGCCTCCTGACCAGCAAGAAGGTCAACCGGCAGAGCATGTTCGACGTCGCCGACGTGGAGGCCCTGGCGCAGCGCACTGGTGCGCGCGGAGCAGTGGCCGCTGTGACCGATCGCATCCGCACGCGCATCTCGCTGCTGGAGAACGACCGCCTCTACTTCCGCGGCCGGTCCGTCCCGGAGCTGTCGTCGACGAAGCGCTTCGAGGACGTCGCGCACTGGCTGTGGACCGAGATCGACTCGGTCGGCATGCAGTTCCCCGAGGGCCAGGAGATCTGGATGGCCCTCCCCGAGAGCGCCACGCTCACCGACCGCGTCCGCGTAGCCGTGGCGCTCGCCGGCGCCGGCGACCCGCTCCGCTTCGACCTCTCCCGCGCCGTCACGACGGCGAAAGCGTTGATCGCAGACGTCGTGGAGTCGTTGCCCCTGCAGCAACGCCCGCAGGGCACGGACATCGCCGACCGCCTGTGGGCCCGCCTCTCGCCGGCGCCGCCACAACCGGACCTGATGAACACCGTGCTCGTCCTGCTGGCCGACCACGACCTGGCGATCTCGACCATGGCCGCCCGAGTGGCCGCCTCCGCCCGCGCCCACCCCTACGCCGTGGTGTCAGCGGGCCTCGGCGCGCTGGAAGGCCAGAAGCACGGCACCGCCAGCACCCTCGCCCACCGCTTCCTGCAACAGGCGAAGGCGGACCCGATGGGCGCCATCGCCGAACACCTGCGCGCCGGCCAGCCGATCCCGGGCTTCGGTCACTACGTCTACGAACACCGCGACCCGCGCGCCGAACACCTGCTCGCCGTCCTGCGCACCCACGGCGAGCTGGTGGCGGACAAGGTGATCGGCGCGCAGCAGCAGACTGAAGTGGTCGAGGTCGATGACCAGGACGGTCATCGGTTCGCCGTCGATTCGGCAG